>JANMKM010000494.1:0-5712 GCA_031372035.1 Rhodoferax sp.
CACGGCCTTTGTGGTCGACGGCGACACCGAGCTGCTCGCGGCGCAGACCGAGGTCGATGCCGCGGAGGCCACCGACGACTACGACCGGATGGCCCATGCCTACATGGCGCTGCATGACGCCGGCGCCCACGACGCGCCTGCGCGCGCGCAGGCGCTGATTCTGGGCCTGGGCTTCAAGACCACGGAACTGGACAACCCGGTCAACAGCTTCTCGGGCGGTTGGCGCATGCGTCTGCAACTCGCGCGCGCACAGATGTGCCCGTCCGACCTGCTGCTGCTGGACGAACCCACCAACCACCTGGACCTGGATGCCCTGGTCTGGCTGGAGAGCTGGCTCAAGCGCTACGAGGGCACGATGGTGGTGATCAGCCACGACCGCGAGTTTCTCGACGCCGTGACCAACGTCACGGTGCACATCGACGCCGGCCGGCTGGTGCGTTACGGCGGCAATTACAGCAAGTTCGAGGACATGCGCGCCGAGCAGTTGGAACTGCAGCAAAGCTCCTACTCGCGCCAGCAGGACAAGATTGCGCACCTGCAGAAGTTCATCGACCGCTTCAAGGCCAAGGCCAGCAAGGCCAAGCAGGCCCAGAGCCGGGTCAAGGCGCTGGAGCGGATGGAAAAGATTGCGCCGGTTCTGGCTGAAGCCGACTTCCAGTTCGAGTTCAAAGAGCCGGCGAACCTGCCGAACCCGATGCTGGCGATGCACAACGCCTGCTTTGGCTACGCCGCGCCCGAAGACGCGCCGGACGGCACCGCGCCCACTGTGATCGTCACCGGCGTCAGCCGTTCGGTGCTGGCGGGCCAGCGCATCGGCATCCTGGGCGCCAATGGCCAGGGCAAGTCGACGGTGGTGAAGACCGTGGCAAGGGCCCTGCCCATCCTCAGTGGCGATGTGACCGAGGGCAAAGGCCTGAACATCGGCTACTTTGCCCAGCAGGAACTGGACGTGCTGCGCCCTGGCGACACACCGCTGGAGCACATGATCCGGCTGGTGCGCGAGTCGGCCGCAGCCGGCCTGAACCATGGCCAAGGCACGCGCGAGCAGGACCTGCGCAGCTACCTCGGCACCTTCAACTTCAGCGGCGACATGGTCAAACAGACCGTGGGCAGCATGAGCGGTGGCGAGAAGGCGCGGCTGGTGCTGTGCATGATCGTCTGGCAGCGGCCCAACCTGCTGCTGCTGGACGAGCCCACCAACCACCTGGATCTGGCCACCCGCGAGGCGTTGAGCGTGGCGCTGAACGAATTCGAAGGCACGGTGATGCTGGTCAGCCACGACCGGGCCCTGCTGCGCGCCGTGTGCGACGAGTTCTGGCTGGTGTCACGCGGCGGCATCGGTCCCTTTGATGGCGACCTGGACGACTACCAGCGCTACCTGCTGGACGAAGCCCGACGCCAGCGCGAAGCCCTGAAGGAAGCCAATAACCCGACGCCGCCAGCGGCGAACGCCACGCCCGTGACTGCGGCGAAGCGCGCCGCCGGGCCGGACCGCAGCAAGCCCTTGCGCAAAGAACTGGAGCAGGTGGAAGCGCGCATGGGTGTGCTCAACGGCGAAGGTGCGGCATTGGAAGCGCGCTTTGCGGCAGTGGCGCCGGCCGCCGAGATTGCCGAGCTGGGCCGGCGGCTGAAGACCGTGAACGACGAGCTCAAGAGCCTGGAGGAGCGCTGGCTGGCGTTGAGTACGGAGTTGGACGGTAGTTAGAAGGGGACGTCCCGCTGCGGGTCCCAGGGCTTCCTGAGCTTGCGGGCTTCGTCCACCAGGCGCTCGAACGGCAGTGCCTGTTTTACCAGGATCACGGTGCAGGGTGCGCCCATCGCCACCTTGATCGGCACGGTGGCCATCAAACGCTGCAGCTTCAAGCCGTGGGTGGCGGCGCCCATCACGATCACGTCCACCTGGTTGCCCACCGCATAGTCCAGCAGCGCTTGGGCCACGTCGCCCGCCTCCAGCACGTGGTAGGAAATCTGCGGCGCCAGCGCCGCCAGTGGTTGGGCCCATTGACGCAGACCGGCCAGATAGCGCCGATGCACACTGGTCTCGCTGTTCGTATCGCTGGAGCTGCTGGTCTGACCGCTGGAGATCACCGTGACGCACGCCAGCCGGGCGCCGGGCCGGGTACCGAGCGAGCGCGCCGCGGCCTGGCGCAGCGAGTACAGCGTGGCGTCCTGCACGTCCTGGTGCGGCACCGCCACCATCACGATCGGCACCTCTTCAATCTGCCGCGATGGCAGGGGGCTGGGCTGGTACTGCATGCCCGCGGCCTTGATCCAGCGCTTGAAGTGGGTGCCAAAGCCGGTGGCCGCCGTACGCTGGCCGCGCGCCGTCACCGCTACCTGCTCCGGATGCCGCAAATCAAAAGCCAGGTGCGCGGCAGACGGGTAGCGCCTGGCGGCCTCGGGCTCCAGACAGCGCAGGATGATCTCCTGCAGCCAGGGCGGCAGCAGCGGCTGGCGCATGCGCGGCGGCGGCGGGTCCATCCACAGGCGCTGGCGCATGCCGCCATCGGTCTGCGGGCTGCCAAAGGGTAGCCTGCCGGTGGCCAGTTCATACAGCATCACGCCGATGGCAAAGACATCGCTGCGCGGGTCGCCGCGCACACCCACGACCTGCTCGGGCGCTATCCAGGCTGGTGAGCCCACGGCCTTGCGCATCTCCTCGGCCAGCAAGTCCGGATACAAGGCATTGCACGACAGGCCGAAGTCCAGCAGCACGGCACCGCCATCCGGACGAATCAGCACGTTTGCCGGCTTCAGGTCCAGGTGCACCGTGTTCTGCTGGTGCAGGCTGTGCGCAGCCAACGCCATCGCCGCTCCCAACCTTGCAATCTCCGGAGCCTGCGGCCGCTCACTTGCGTCCAGCCAGTGCTGCAGGGTGTGCCCCTGCACATACTCCATCACCAGATAGGGCACGTTCTCCAGGTCACCAGCAGCCACGAAACGCGGCACATGGGAGCCGCTGAGCGCCCGCAGGATCTGATGCTCCACCTCGAAGCTGATGATGTTTTCGGCACCGTCACCGGCCGTCATGCGCGGCACCTTCCTCACCATGGCAAAGCCCGGGTCGCGGGCACCGTCGGCATAGCGCACCGCATAGATATGGGCCATGCCGCCGGCATGGATGCAGTCACCGATGGTGAAGCCATCCAGCTCCGTACCCGGCTCAAGCAGTTTCAACGTCCCTGCTCCACGCGGTCGGCAAAATAGGCGGGCAGGCCGGCACGCCGGATGGCAGCAGCGGCGGCGTGGTGGTCATAGGGCACGCGCTGAAAGCACAGCTGCAGCCTGGCGCTGTCGAACAGGGCGTACATGGCCTGGGGGTTGCCATCGCGCGGCTGGCCCACCGAGCCAACTGTGGCCAACCAATGCCGATGCCGGGGTACCGGTATGTCCACGCCGGCCGTGGGCGCAAACCGCATCAGCCTGGAGGCAGCGCCACGGTAGTACAGCGTCTGCTCATGCACATGGCCGCCAAACACATGGCGCACATCCGGGTAGGCAGTGGCACCATCGAGACTGCTGGCAGCCATCCGCTCGTCGGTCACATAGCGCCAACTGCCGGGACTGTCAGCGCTTGCATGCACCAGCAATGCAGAACCCAGCTGCAATGTCAGCGGCAGAGCAGACAGAAATGCGCGCTGCTCGGAGTTCAGCTGGGCATGCGTCCACCCGGCCGTACTGTCACCAATGGTCTTGATTTCTGCCGGCGGGCTCACCGCCATCTGGTCGTGGTTGCCACGGATCAACAGCGCGCCGGCTTCAGCCAGTGCCTGGATGCGTTGCAACACGGCTACCGGGTCGGCACCGTAGCCGACAAAATCGCCCAGCAGGGCAAACTGCTGCGCGCCCTGGGCCTGCGCATGCGCCAAGCAGGCCTCCAGGGCCTGGATATTGGCGTGGATGTCGGACAGCAGCGCCAGCTTCATGCGGCTCCTTGGGTGGGTGTGAGCGCATCATGCACCGGCTAGCTGACGGCTGGTTTGCGCTGGAGCAAGTAGCGAGCTTCAGTGCGCAGCCCGTGCAAACGGCCACCCAACCCCTATCGCGTGCGTCTGCTGCAGGACAACGACCTGTTCTACGACTACGCCATGCCACGGGACGCGGACCCGGTGGGCTGCTACGAAATTGAACTGGTAGTTGAGAAGATCGAGCTACCGGCGTGGAGCCTGGCCTGACAACGCGCCGCCGGTAGCGGCTGCTGCTAGCATGACCCGCACCTGACAAGGATAGGAGGTTGAGATGGTTTCGCTCTCGGACATGTTCGCGCTTCCTGCGATTCGCTCGCAGATCAGCAGCATGCTCGATGCACCGCGTGGCATCGTGGCCGTCAATGGTGGTGACGCCAGTGGCAAGACCACCAGCTGGATCAGCCTGGCGCACGAGCTGCGCGCACGGGGTAAACCATGCACGGTCATCATCCAGGACCGGTCGCTCATGTCGGACATACCTGAATTGTTCGAGAACCTGGACATACGCGTTGTTGATGACCGAGGGGCCGAGCTGCAGGCGGCGCTGCAACTGGCGGCAGCCAAGGGCATCGTGGTCATTGACGAGCTGGACTACCGCAACGCGCGGGCGCTGGTCGATCTGGCCAAAGGCGGGGCGACGATCTTCACCACCATCCATACGCCATTTGTCGGGATCGATTGCGCCTACACACTGCAGAAGATGGGCATATCCAGTTCTGAGTTTCTCGAGGCGTTCTCGTGCATCGCTTCGCAAATGCTGGCGCCATCGCTGTGCCCGGGTTGCCGCAAACTGGTCACCATCACGGCGGCGGAAGCCCAGACGATTGATCCCGCAGCTACCGGCCCGATGACCGTCTGGCAAGAAGTGGGCTGCACCGAATGCAAGCAGACCGGGACGCTGCACAGATTGGCACTGCACGAAGTGCTGGTGATCAACGACGGCTCAAGGCAGGTATTGGCCGATTACCTGGAGAAAGGAGATCTGAAGAACCCGCTGCCGCAGGGCCACGTCACGCTGCAGCAGGCGGGCCGCGAGCTGGTCGCACAGGGCAAGCTCGGGTTTGAGACCTACAAACGCGAGATTGCGCGCAACCCGATACTGCGCATGCAGCACCATTGGGAACTGGAGCGGCGCCACGGTGCCAATATGCTGGAGCGACTGGCCAAGCTGCGGCGCTTCTTTTCGCCCAGCGTGGCGGAATTGATCCTCTCGGGCTCGGTCGACGACCCGCTCAAGACGCACCGGCGCGAGATCGTGGTGGTGTTTCTGGACCTGCGCGGCTTCACGGCCTTTGCCGAGACATCCGACCCCGAGGACGTCATGCGCGTGCTGGGTGACTACCACGCAGCGATGGGCGAACTGGTCATGGCGCACGGCGGCACGCTGGAGCGATTTGCCGGCGACGGCATGATGATCTTCCTGAACGACCCGGTGCAACTGGACGATCCCGCACACGACGCGGTGGTGATGGCCACGCACATGCAGCGCCGCATGGACGAGATCCGGCGCGGCTGGCGCAAGCTGGGCATTGACCTGGCGATGGGCATCGGCATTGCCCAGGGCTACGCCACCATCGGCGCCATTGGATTCGAAGGCCGGCGCGACTACGGCGCCATCGGCGTGGTGACCAACCTGGCTGCGCGCCTGTGCGCGGAGGCGCAGGCCGGGCAGATTCTGGTATCGCAGCGGGTACTTGGCGCCATCGAGGACAGCTTTGAAACCGAATCGGTGGGCGCGCTCTCG
>JANMKM010000006.1:0-7013 GCA_031372035.1 Rhodoferax sp.
GGGCGCGCCATAGACGCCGCGCCAGTTGCCGATGACCACATTGATGCCCTGCTCCTTGAGCGTCGGCGTGTCCACCCCCTTGAGCCGGGTGTCCGAAGTGACGGCGATGCCCTTCATCTTGCCGGCCGCAATGTACTCGGCAAACTCGCTGTAACCGCTGCCACCGACCGTGACATTGCCGCCCAGGATCGCAGCCGTTGCCTCGCCACCGCCTCGGAAAGCCACGTAGTTGATCTTGCTCGGGTCCACGCCGACATCGCGGGCGATCATGGCGGCGGCGATGTGCTCGGTGGAGCCGCGCGAACCGCCACCCCACTTGACGCTGCCGGGGTCCTTCTTCAACTGCTCGATCACTTCCTTCATGCTCTTGAAGGGCGAATTCGAGGGCAGCACGAACTCGTTGTACTCGCTGGTCAGGCGTGCCAGCGGCGTGGCTTGCGACAGACTGACTGGCGGCTTGCCGGTGATGATGCCGCCCAGCATCACGGCACCCATTACCATCATGGCGTTCGGGTCACCCTTGGAGCCGTTGACGAACTGCGCCAGTCCGATGGCACCGGCGGCACCGCCCTTGTTGTCATAGGTGACGGTGGCAGCCGATCCCGCTTCCTGCATGGCCTTGCCCAAGGCACGGCCGGTGGTGTCCCAGCCGCCGCCGGGGTTTGCCGGGATCATCATCTTGACGTTGACAGCTGCCAGCGCCGACAGCGGCAGGCCGCCGGTAGCGGCCAGCGCTGCCACGGATTTCAAAAAAGTGTCGCGACGCATGACGGTCTCCTGAAGGTGGTTGCCAAGCCGCCAATGATCCTCCCATTAGCTGTCAATCGGCTGTCTGCCAACACTAGGGAAAGTGCTAAGGTGCGTCGCATGAAGTTGCTTCTGGTCGAGGATGACCCCGCCATGCAGACCACCCTGGTGCGTTCGCTCAGCCGGGCTGGCTGGATGGTGGAAGTCTGCGGCGACGGTCAGCGAGCGTTGGCCCGCTGGCGCCAGAGCCAGCCCGATGCGGTACTGCTGGATCTGAGCCTGCCGGGGCTCGACGGTCTGCAGATCCTGGAGCGTGCCCGCAATAGTGGCCTGGCGACACCGGTATTGATCCTGACCGCGCGCGGCACGGTGGGCGACCGCATCTTGGGTCTGAATGCCGGTGCCGATGACTACTTGCCAAAGCCCTTTGACCTGGATGAGCTGGAAGCGCGAATCCGCGCCCTGCTGCGGCGTCGGCCGGACCAGGCAACTGACACGGCCGAAGCCCAGGTAAGCGGCATCCGGGTCGAGCGCAACAGCGGCGCCAGCTACTACCAGGGGCAATTGCTGGAGTTGACGCCGCGCGAACAGGCGCTGCTGCATGCCCTGATGGCCCGCCCTGGCCATGCCGTATCGAAGGAACGGCTGTTCGAGCTCGTGTTTCCGGGTGAGCTGGACGTGCATTACGAGGCCATCGAGGTGGTGGTGTACCGGCTGCGCAAGAAGCTGGCCCGCACCGGCGCCAAACTCGTCACCCTGCGCGGCCTGGGCTACTTGCTCAAGGCCGAGGCAAACGCATGAGCGCCCCCAAGACGCCCCAAGGTACGAACGCCTTGAGCGCCGCTGGGCCGCCCCAAGGCGCGAGCGCGATCTCTCTTCGGAAGTACCTGTTCATCGGCATCCTGCTGCCGATCGCGGTGTTCGTGGTGGTAGACACCGTCGGCCTGTACCGGCAGGCGCTGGACAGCATCAACACGGCCTACGACCGCACCTTGCTGGCGTCGGCCAAGTCCATTGGCGAACTGCTCGATGCTGAAGGTGAAGGCGAACAGGCAACACTGCGGGCCAATGTGCCCTATTCGGCGCTGGAAGCCTTCGAGGCCGACAACCGCAGCCGCATGGTGTACCGGGTCTCCAACATGCAGGGCCAGCTGGTGGACGGCTTTGCCGACCTGCCGCTCTGGCAGGGTCGCATTCCCGATCACGGTCCCTATGCGGCGCTGGTGGACTTCTACGACGCCAGATTCCGTGGCGACGCGGTGCGGGTGGCCGTGTTGCTGCAGCCCGTGGCTGCCGGCCAGGCCCGGGTGATGGCCGTGGTGCAGGTGGCGGAAACGCTGGAGCTGCGCCAGTCCCTGGCCCGCAACATCCTGATCGACACGCTCTGGCGCCAGCTGGCGCTGGTGGCCGTGATCACGCTGGTGGTGGTGCTGGTGGTGCAGCGCGCGACCGGCCCGGTGCGCAAGCTCAGTGCCGAACTGCAGGCCCGCAGCGATGGTGACCTGACACCGCTGCAAGCCCCGGACGCGCCACGCGAGCTGGTGCCGCTGGTCGACGCCACGAATGACATCATGGCGCGCCTGCTGCATGCGGTGGAGCACCAGAAGCGCTTCGTGCGCGATGCTTCGCACCAGTTGCGCACGCCGCTGGCGGTGCTGCGGGTACAGGTGCAGTCGGCGCTGCGCGGCGACGTGGATCCACGCCAGGCGCTGCAGGAGATCAGCCACACGGTGGACCGGGCCACGACCCTTGCGAACCAGATGCTGGCTATGGCCAAGGTGGAACAGCTGCGCCAGCAGCAGACACTGGATGTGGTGGACTGGGCCCAGGTGCTGCGCGAGGTGGCGCTGGACCTGGCGCCGCTGGTGGCCGACAAGGACATCGATTTCGAGATCGTGACCACGACCGCGCCGGTGCGCACCCACGACTGGATGCTGCGCGAACTGGCGCGCAACCTGCTGCACAACGCCATTCGCCACACACCCGTGGGCGGTAGTCTGAGGCTGCGCCTTGTGGCCGACCAGCACCATGCGGCGCTGGTGGTCAGCGACTCGGGGCCGGGCTTGCCGCCGGAGGTGCGCGCGCGGCTGTTCCAGCCCTTTGCCGCCGGCAGCAGCAACTCCGGCTCCGGCTTGGGGCTGGCGATCTGCCGCGACATCGTCGGCGCGCTGGCCGGATCAGTGAGCCTGGAGAACCGCGACAGCCGGGGTCGGGTGCTGGGTTTGGACGCGACAGTGCGCCTGCCACTGGCCGGATGACAATGGCGGGCATGGAAAGAACCCCGCTGCAGCGCCTGCGCATCGACAAGTGGCTGTGGGCCGCGCGTTTCTACAAGACCCGCAGCCTGGCCTGCGACGAGATCGAACGTGGCCGCGTGCTGGTCAATGGTGCCGTTGTGAAGCCGGCGCGCGAACTCAAAGCCGGCGACACGCTGGAGCTGCGCTCCGGGAGCGTCACCCGGACCATCGTGGTGCGCGGCTGCAGCGAGCGCCGCGGCCCGGCGCCCGAAGCGGCGCTGCTGTATCTGGAAACCGAAGCCTCGGTGGCCACACGCCTGGCCGCGGCTGAGCAGCGCCGCCTGGCCCCCGAGCCGGCGTTGAGCCTGGCGGCAGGGCGCCCGACCAAGCGCGAACGCCGCGATGGCGACCGGGCCCGCGACTGGGGCGAGCGCTGGAGCGCCTCGGTAGATGACTGAACTTCCCTAGGGCTTCCACCATGGCAGATCCGGCACGCTATGTGCTGTACTGCTGGATTGGCACAACCTCACCCCATTTCGGAGCATCCATGAACTTCAAGCACATTGCCGTGGGCCTGCTGGCCGCCGGCGCACTGATCAGCGGCGCCAGCGCCCAGCAGTTCTTCCGCATCGGCACTGGTGGCACTGCCGGCACCTACTACCCGATCGGCGGCATGATTGCGAATGCGGTGTCGCAGCCGGGCAAGATCGTGGCCACGGCCCAGGCCAGCAATGGCTCGCTGGCCAATGTCAACGCCGTTGCCGGCGGCTCGCTGGAGTCCGGCTTCAGCCAGTCCGACGTCGCCACCTGGGCCCAGAAGGGAACCGGCATCTTCGAGGGCAAGCCCAACATCCCGGAACTGCGTCTGATCGCCAACCTGTATCCGGAGACCGTGCACGTGGTGGTGAAGAAGGGCTCGGGCATCAAGAGCGTCGCCGACCTAAAGGGCAAACGCGTGGCGCTGGACGAGCCCGGCTCCGGCACCCTGGTCAACGCCCGCCTGATCCTGGCCGCCTACGGCGTGAAGGAAACCGATATCAAGCCTGAGTACATCAAGCCGAACCAGGCCGGTGACAAGATGAAGGACGGCGCACTCGACGCGTTCTTCTTCGTTGGCGGCGCACCGGCCGGCGCAATTTCGGAACTGGCCTCCAGCGGCGCCGGCATCGAGTTGCTGGCCATCGACGGACCACAAGCTGAAGGCCTGCGCATGGCCAGCCCCTTCTTTGCCAATGACACGGTACCTGCCGGCACCTACAAGGACGTGGCCGGCGTCGCGACGCTGTCGGTTGGCGCCCAATGGGTTACCAGCGCGAAGGCCGACACCGAGACCGTCTACCAGATCACCAAGGCGCTGTACAGCGAAGCCGCGCAGAAGACCCTGGCCGCCGGCCACGCCAAGGGCAAACTGATCACGCTGCAGAACGCGGTCAAGGGCGCCGGCATTCCGTTCCACCCTGGTGCCGAGAAGTTCTACAAGGAAGCCGGCGTTCTCAAGTAGCCGGGCTGCTCCTGGCGCCGCGCTCGGCGTGGCTCCGGAGCGCTACGTTCGCAGTAGTGCTCCATGCCGTATCCATGAGTCTTTCAGGCGATTTACCCAGTGACATCTGAGCCGGAGGCGGGACTCCGCACAGGACCGAAGGGACACCATTGAGCACCGCACTGCCTGATGCCCAGAAGCTGCTCGAACTGGAAGAGAAGTTCGACCCGGAGATGCGCTTTCGGCCGACGGTGCCGCCAGCCACGCAGATCGTCAAGTGGCTGCTGATCACCCTCTCCTGCTTCCACTACTACACGGCCGGATTCGGCCTGCTGCAGGAGACCACCCACCGCGGCGTGCACATGGCTTTCGTGCTGAGCATGATCTTCCTGGTGTTCGCCGGCAGCAAGCGCGCGGCTGCGGCCGTGGCCCCGCACAACAGCTGGCGCACCCCCGGCGGCGTGCCGCTGGTGGACTGGCTGCTCGGTGCCTGCTGTGCTGCCAGCGTGCTCTACATACCCTACGTGTTCGACGGCCTGGCGTTTCGCATCGGCAACCCGAACATCTGGGACGTGGGCTTCGGCACGGTGCTGTTCCTCACCTTGCTGGAGGCCACGCGCCGCGCCATGGGCTGGCCGCTGCCGATCATTGCCATCAGCTTCACGCTCTATGCCCTGGCCGGACCGGTGTTCCCGGGCCTGCTGCAGCATGCTGGCGCCAGCTGGAGCCAGATGATCAACCACCAGTACCTCACCAGCCAGGGCATCTATGGGGTGGCGGTGGGCGTGGTGGCCACCTACGTATTCCACTTCGTGCTGTTTGGCGTGCTGGCCACCCGGGTCGGGCTGGGTCAGCTGTTCCTCGACATTGCTGCCAGCGTGGCCGGCCGCTATGCCGGCGGCCCGGCCAAGGTCAGCGTCTTCGGCTCGGCCATGTTCGGCATGCTCAGTGGCTCCTCGGTGGCCAATGCCGTGACGGTGGGCTCGCTCACGATCCCCGCGATGATCCGCGTCGGCTACCAGCGCCACTTTGCTGCGGCGGTGGAGGCGGCCTCCAGTACCGGCGGGCAGATCACACCGCCCGTGCTGGGCGCTGCAGCCTTCCTGATGATCGAGTTCCTGAACGTGCCGTACCAGACCATCATCGCGGCAGCGGTGGTGCCGGCCTTCATGCACTTCTTCGGTGTTTTCATGCAGGTGCATTTCGAAGCCAAGCGCTTCGGCCTGCGGGGACTGACCGAGGAGGAAATGCCGCGGCTCAGGGAGTCGCTGAAGATGCGCTGGCCAACGCTGATTCCGCTGTTCCTGCTGATCAGCATCCTGGTGTCGGGGCGCACGCCCTACCTCGCGGCCTTTGTCGGCATCAGCTCCTGCGCCATCGTCGGTGTCTGCACCAGGACCGCGGGCAACACGCTGCGCAACTGGGCCATGATGCTGGGGCTGCACGCCATCCTGGTGGCGATCGCCTTCGGCGACTATGGCAACGACAACCAGACTGTCAAGCTGGCGCTGTTTGCCTGCGGCCTGACAGCCGCCATCCTGGGCGCGCGCCTGGGCGGCATCACCGGCCGCATGAACCACGGCGCCCTGGTCGAGGCTTTCGAGACCGGCGCCAAGTACGCGCTGGCGGTGGGCGCCGCAGCAGCCACGGTGGGCATCGTGATCGGTGTGGTCACGCTCACGGGCGTGGGTTTCAAGATCAGTTTCATCATCACCGGCTGGGCCCAGGCCATGGCTGGCGGCATTGGCATGTTCATACCGGAGGCATTGATCGGCCCCACTTCCCTGGCCCTGTTCTGTGCCCTGGTGATGACAGCCGTGGTATGCGTGCTCATGGGCTGCGGCATACCCACCACCGCCAACTACATCATCATGGTCACAGTGGCCGCACCCACACTGGTGCAGCTCGGTGTGGAGCCGCTGGTGGCGCATTTCTTCGTGTTCTATTACGGTGTGCTGGCCGACATCACACCACCGGTGGCGCTGGCGGCGTATGCGGCTGCCGGCATGGCCGGCAGCGACCCGTTCAAGACCGGCAACACCGCCTTCCGCCTGGGCATGGCCAAGGCCCTGGTGCCGTTCGTGTTCGTGTTTTCGCCCTCGCTGCTGCTGGTGGCCAAGGGCTTCACCACCTACGACTTCATCGTCACCTTCGTCGGCTGCGTGTTGGGCATCACGATCCTGGCGGCAGCGCTGTCCAAGTATTTCCTGGTGGAGATGAAGCGCTGGGAGCAGTATCTGTGCTTTGCCGCCGCCATCCTTCTGATCGCCCCGGGTTTGACGGTGACGCTGATCGGTGCGGCGATGACGGTACCGATGCTGCTGCGGCATGTCTCGGCGTGGCGTGCGACCCGGCCTCCCGCCATGTTCACCGGCTAAAAGGCAAGAAAGCGCTTACAGGCGCAACTCCTGCGTGGTTAAACTCGCCACCACGAGGAGCGAGCGGCGACCATGAAAAAGAAGAACAGTTCATACGCTGCACCAAGGACCAGCGCGTCCCGTGCAGCCGTGCCCGTGACCATCGGTATGGTGGCCGAAGCCGCCGGTGTG
>JANMKM010000019.1:0-4751 GCA_031372035.1 Rhodoferax sp.
GCAATCTGCTTGGTGGGGTACATGCGGCGCTTCACCGGCGGCGTGCCAGGCACCTCGCCACGCAGGTACTGCACGGTGAAGTCAAAGGCCGCCTGGGCAATGCCCATATAGGTCGGCGACAGGGTGGCGAACATGTGCGGCCAGCGCAGCGCGCCCTGGGCATTCATGCCCTCGGGCATCAGGCGCTCGATCTCCGGCACGAAAACGTCCTTGAACAGCAGGGTGCGGGACACCGTGCCGCGCATGCCCAGCGGGTCCCAGTCGCCCACCACGCTCACGCCGGACAGGTTCCGGTCCACGGCCAGGTAGAGCGAATCGCGCTGGGTGGCCCCGGGCTTGTCCAGCGTGCACATGATGCCGTAGTAGTCCGCCGCACCAGCCAGCGAAGCAAAGATCTTCTTGCCGTTGATCACATAGCCGCCGTCCACCTTGCGCGCCAGGGTGCCGAACGGCGCCTTGCCGGCTGCCGCGGCGCCGCCTTCGGAAAACGGCTGTGAATAGACCTTGCCCTGCTCCACGATGCGCCGGTAATGCATGGCACGGTGCGTTTCATGGTTGGCGCGCTGCTCGGGTGTCATGGCCAGGTCGTCGGCAATGAAACCGGTCCACATGGTCGTGCTGACATGCATGTTGAACGTCAGCGCCGTGGCACCGCAATGCCGGCCGATCTCGGCCGCCGTGATGACGTAGGTCTCGAAGTCCGCGCCCCAGCCGCCGTGCTCTTTTGGCACGCAGATGCCCAGCAGTCCGGCTGCGCGCAGGTCGGCATAGTTCTCGAACGGGAACACGGCATCACGGTCGATCTGCGCGGCCCGGGGCGCAAACCGGTTGGCACCCAGGTCCGAAGCAATGGCCAGCAGCTGGCGCTGGGTCTCGCTGGGCTCGGTGTACTCGCCGGTGATGGCGGGCGGGACGTAGCGCCGTTCTGGCGCGGCTTGTTGGGGGGGCTTGAGCGGCGAAGACATCAGCGGTTCTCCGGTGTCGGACATGCCTGTCTCAGGAACGCCAGCACGGCGGCGTTGAACAGGTCGGGTTGCTCCATGTTGGCCAGGTGCCCCACGCCGGGCAGGCACTGGTACTGCGCTGCCGTGATGCGCGCGGCCATCTTCTGCATCACGGCCGGCGGTGCATTGCGGTCGTGCTCGCCGGACAGGCACAACGTCGGCACCCGGATGCGCTCCAGATCATCCAGCCGGTCGAACTGCACGATCGCCGCCAGTGCGCTGCGGTAACTGGCCTCGGGCACCCGGGCCATCACGGCCTGCGCCTGATCCAACGCCCGCTGTGATGCCAGCGGCGCCATCATTCCAGCCACCAGTTCCCGCGCCAGCCCCGCCAGCCCTAAGCCGGCATCGAGCGGCGCAAAGCGGTCCCGCAGGAACTGCTGCTGCCACAGGCCTCCCGGTTTGCCAAAGGCCGCCGAGGTGCCAGATAACACCAGCGCCTGGGCATCATCCGGATACCGGGCCACAGCCTCCTGCACCACCATGCCGCCCATGCTGTGGCCGACCAGCACGTTGCGCCGGGCGCCGATGTGTGCGACCCAGGCATGCAGAGCGTCGGCCAGGCCGGCGTTGGTGTAAGGCTGCAGCGTGGCCGACTGGCCATAGCCCGGCATGTCCCAGGCCTGCGCCCGGTAGCCGGCGGCAGCCAGCGCCGGCAAGGTGTCGAGCCAGGCTTCCTTGCCGCCACCCACGCCGTGCAGCAGGAACACCGCAACGTCGCCAGCGCCTTGTTCGATGTAGGCAGGTATTTGGACTTCGCTCATGCCAGGTCCGTCCGCAGTTGCCCGTCGGTGATCACGGCCTCGCCGTCGAGCAGCACGCTGCAGCCCTTCATCGGCAGGTCGAAGTGGCCCAGGGTGTGACGGCCGGCCACCTCGTTGGCACCGGTGGAATACAGGAAGTTGCCGGCAAAGGCGCGCAGCTCCGTGCCATTGAAGTCGTTCTTGTCGTAGAAGGCCATGGCGTCCCAACGGGCCTGCGGGTTCATGCCCCAGCCCACGTGCGAGACGGCGTAGGCTTGTCGGTCGTTCCAGGCGGCGAAGTAGCCACGCATCAGTTCGCCATCCAGATGCACGCCGTCGATGCCGGTGACGAAGTCATCCACGATGGTCAGGCGCACCGGTTTCTCCAGGTAGCGCTTGAAGGTCAGGTTGACATCGCCCTCGGCCAGCACCAGCGTGCCCTGTACGCTGCCGGCGGCCGGAAACGCCAGGCAGAGGCCACCCGGCCAGTGCGAAATGCTGCCCGGTCGGCTGGTGTAACCCCAGCCGCCGCCCACGCGGGCGCCAGCAAGCCGGATCGTCAGGTCCGTGCCGGCGGCAGAGCGCACCTGCATCACGCTGGCATTCTTCAGCAGCTTCATACCGGCCTTGACCTTCGGCTCCAGGGCTGCGTCTGGCAGGCAACGCTCCAGGATCTCCGGGTGCTCGTTTGACACCATCAGCACCCTGGCCCCACCCTGCAGTATCTGTGGCAGCTCCGGCGCGTGCAGCAGGCCTTCCACCGTCAGGTCGGCCACGAACTGGCAGGCGGACAAGGCCTGCACCACCGGCCCGAGGCCCTGGATCGCATCGCTGGCGCCAGTGGAGCGCACCGGTACCGGCGCGCGCAACGACGGGCTGGGCAACTGCACCTGGAAGTACCGCGCCCCGAGCCGCGCCAGCGCCAGGGCAGCCAGTTGCACCAGCACCGGGCGCGACTGGCTTTCCGACAGGATGGCGGCAGTGTCACCCGCCTTCACCCCACACAGGCTGAAGGCCTGCACAAAGCAGTCGATCCAGCGCGCTTCCACATGTTGCTGCAGCATGACTTGGTCTCTCTACAGGCTACAGGCGCGAGCCCAGGGTGAAGTAGCCGCCAGAGTGAAACAGCAGCGGCGCCACGTCCGACGCCGTGAAGCGCTCCACCTCGCCGATGAACAGGCAATGGTCGCCGGCAGTCTGGCTGCTCACGGTACGGCATTCAAACCAGGCGGCGGCGCCATGCAACAGGGGCAGCCCATGGCCATTGAGGGCATAGGGCACATCGGCAAACTTGTCCGGCATGGAGGTGGCAAAGCGCCTGGAGAGTTCCACTTGCTCTTCCGTCAGCACGCTGACCACGAAATGTTGCGCTTGCTGGAACACCGGCAGGCTGTGCGCCGACAGCCGCAGTGCCCACAGCACCATGGGTGGCGCCAGCGACAGCGCGCTGAAGGAGTTGGCTGTCAGGCCGACCAGCGTGCCGTCGGCGGCTCGGGCGCTGATCACCGTGACGCCCGTGGCGAACTGGCCCAGGGCATGGCGCAGGGCCCGCACGTCGAGCGCGCTGGCGGCCTGGTCTTGCGGCGCTGGAATCGGGTCGGCCGTTTGCATGGACCCGATGATAGGGGACAGCCCGAGGCCTGCCAGCTCTTCAGTGCCGCGACCGAAATTGATTGACACAGTCAATCAATTTCATGACGATAGCAAGCATGATCGGAACCGATGCATTGATGGAGCGGCGCGTCAAGGCGCTGCGCGCATTCAACCGCTTCTACACCCAGCGCATCGGTGTGCTGGACCCGGACCCTGGCCAGACTCTCGGGTTGACCGATGTGCGCGTGCTGTACGAGCTGGCGCACTGCGACCAGCCCACAGCCAGCGAACTGGCGCTCTCGCTGGGGCTCGACCCGGGTCACCTCAGCCGCATCCTGCGACGCTTCCAGGAGCGGGGCTGGCTCGAGCGCGTGCCCAGCATTGCCGATGCCCGGGCGCACCTGCTGCGCCTGAACGCCAGCGGCCACACCGTTTTCGCACCGCTGCAGCAGCAGTCGCGCGACCGGGCCCGCGCCCTGCTGCAACCGCTGCAGCCGGCACAGCAGGAGCAGCTGTTGCAGTGCATGGGCACGGTGCAGGCGTTGCTGCATGCGCGGCCCGGACCCGCAGCACTGCGCACGGCGATCCTGCGCGAACCGGGCCCAGGCGACATCGGCTGGGTGGTGCAGCAGCATGGCGAAATCTATGCCCGTGAATACGGCTGGGACCAGCAGTTCGAGGCCCTGGTGGCGTCGATCGCGGCGCGCTTTGTGCAGAAATTCCAGCCGCAGTGGGAACGCTGCTGGATCGCAGAGCTTGACGGCGAACGGGTTGGTGCGGTGTTCCTGGTACGCAAGTCGGCCCGGGTGTCGCAGCTGCGGATGCTGATCCTGAGCCCGGCAGCCCGTGGCCTCGGCCTGGGCGCACGCCTGACCGACGCCTGTCTGGACTTTGCCCGGGAGCGCGGCTACCGCAAGATGGTGTTGTGGACCAACAGCTGCCTGCTGGCGGCACGTGCCATCTACACCCGGCGCGGCTTTCAGCTGGTCAAGAGCGAGCCCTACCGCGGCTTCGGCCAGGACCTGGTTGGAGAGACCTGGGAACTGGCGCTTTGACCGCGCCCGTGTGCGGGCCACGTCCGGAAGTGGACGCGCGAGCGGCTGATAATGCAGCGATGCCCAACGCCGACGATCAAGCGCCCACGCAGGCTGGAACCGGAACACCAGACTTGGCCAGGCCGCAGTCGCTGGGTGACCTGTTCTGGTCCATGACCTTTCTGGCGCTGCAAGGTTTCGGCGGTGTGCTGGCAGTGGTGCAACGTGAGCTGGTGGAGCGCAAACGCTGGCTCACGCGCGAGCAGTTCATCGAAGACTGGGCTGTGGCCCAGATCCTGCCCGGCCCCAATGTGGTGAACCTGGCGCTGATGTTCGGTGACCGCTACTTCGGTCTGGCCGGCGCCTTGACAGCGATG
>JANMKM010000063.1:0-3240 GCA_031372035.1 Rhodoferax sp.
CCTGAGCTACGGTGTTTCTGCCAGCATGAACGCCAACTACTTCGACAACCGGGCCCAGCTGCGCATCGCCGCCAGCTTTGCACCGCAAAACCGGGATCGCATCCTGGCAGCGGTGAACGACGAGATCAGCCGTGTGCTGCGTGACGGTTTCAGCGCCGAGGAACTGGAACGCGCCCGCAGCGACATGCTGGAGTCCTGGCGCCGCGGTCGGGCGCAAGACGGCAGCATTGGCGCGAACCTGATGTGGCAGATGGAGGTCGGCAAGACCTTTGCCGAGCTGCAGGAGCAGGAAGAGCGGTTGAAAGCCGTGACGCTGGCCCAGGTGAACGCGGCTTTCGCCCGCTACATTGCCGCGGACCGCTTTGTTATCGCGGTGGCAGGGGACTTTGCCGGCAAGCAGCAGACGCTGGCCGGTGCGCCGGGGGCCTTGGCGCCACCCTGAGCAACAACCCTACAGCCAGCGCCGCACGCGCGTGCAGTAGGCCGCATAGTCGGCGCCAAAAAGCTTGCTCAATGCCCGCTCCTCAGGCGCAATCTGGAAGTGGCTGATGTAGAGCACAAAGGCCACGGGCCCGAGTAGTGGCCACAGCGCGCAGAGGTACACGGCCCAGCCCAGCAGCACAAGGGTGACGCCGACGTACATCGGGTTGCGGGTTCGGGTGTAGATGCCGCGGGTCACCAGTGCCGAGGCCTTGTCCGGCGTCATGGGGTTGACCGTGGTCCTGGCACGGCGAAAGGCGATAGAGCCGGCGCTGCTGATGGCGCCACCCAGCAATGCGATGGCGCAGCCCAGCAGCACCCGGGGCAGCGTGGCCGCCGGCAGCCATGGCCCGAAGCCGGCCAGCCACCACATCGCCAACGCGATCAGCAGGGCCACGACCGGTGGCGGAATGCGGTGCTCAGGCCAGTTCATCTGGAGTTGCTCAAGAGTGCCACGAGTGACGATCCAGCTCAATACCCGACCCAGTTCGGCTTGCGCTTCTCCTGGAACGCCAGCTGGCCTTCGCGCGCGTCGTCGCTCAGGGTAAACAGCGCGATCTGGCTTTCGGTGAACGACACCGACTCCTCAAAGCCCATGTGCTCGGCCTTCTTCAGGGTGTACAGGCCGCGGCGGATGGCGGCGGGTGATTTGTCCAGCATGCGGTCCAGCAGCCACTGCAGCTTGGCGTCCAGGTCTTGCGCCACATGGTTCACCAGGCCGTATTCCAGCGCCTGTGCCGCCGTGATCGGCTCGCCGGTGAGACACATCTCGGTCAGGATGCGCCGCGGCAGCAGCGGCCGCAACACGGTCTGCACCTGCGCCGCCCACAGGCCCACCTTGACCTCGGGCAGGCCGAAGATGGCATGCTCGGCGGCCACCGCCATGTCGCACATCGACATCAGGCCCATGCCGCCGGCCATGCAGGCGCCATTGACCCTGGCGATCAGCGGCACGTAGCTGGCGCGCGCCACCCGCAGCAGCTGCGCCAGGTGCCCATGGGGCTCGGTGTAGTCGGTGGTGAAGGCCTTGGCCGACTGCAGGTCGGCACCGGCACAGAAGGCCTTGGTACCGGCGCCAGTGACCACGATGGCGCGGATGTCGCGCCGCGCCTGGGCCTGGGTGATGGCCTGGGACATGCCGGCCAGCAAGCCGTGGCTCATGGCATTGCGCCGTTCCTCGCGGGTGATGGTCAGCCACAGCACGGGGCCGCGCAGGTCCACACCCAGTTCGGGGGTGGACGCAAAGGCGGGGCTGCTGGAAGATGGGGTCTCGCTCATGGTGGTGTTCCTGTGTGTGTGCCGGCTTGCGCGGCCCTGTCAGTTTGCCACGCCGTTACAACAGCTAACATCCGCAACTACCTCCTATGCCCAACAAACAGGCCACCGCCGAGCCCGCCAGCCCGCAGATTGTCTGCAGCAGCACGCCCACCGGCGGCAGCGCGGCGGTCTCCGGGCGCTGGACGGCCGAGCGCCTGGCACAGCCCGAAGCCTGGGCCGGCGTGCAGGCTGCACTGGCGCAGCTGGGCAGCAGCGCCAGTGCCAGCGCCTGGGACCTGCGCGAGTTGCAGCGGCTGGACCATGTGGGTGCGCAGTTGCTCTGGAACGCCTGGGGTCGCAGTTGGCCGCAAACGCTGCAGCTGCTGCCGGCACAGCGCGCCATGCTGGAACGGGTGGCGCACTATTCCGGCCCGCCACCCGGGGCCGAGCCAATGACCTGGTGGCAACGCTTTCTGTCGCTGGGCAATGTGGTGCTGCTGGTGGTGGACCACCTGAGCGGTCTGACGCGCTTGCTGGGCCAATTGCTGCTGGACTTCATTCGCCTGGTGCGCGCCCCACGTGCCGGGCCCTGGCGCGATGTCTCGGGCCAGCTGTACAGCATTGGCGCCACCGCGCTGCCGATCACCGCGCTGGTGGGTTTCCTGATCGGCGTGGTGCTGGCCTACCTGATGTCGCAGCAGCTACGCCAGTTCGGCGCCGACGCCTTCATCGTCAACATCCTGGGCATCTCGCTGATCCGCGAGCTCGGGCCGATGCTGGCCGCGATCCTGATCGCCGGGCGCTCCGGCTCGGCCATCACGGCCCAGATCGGTGTGATGCGGGTCACGGAAGAGCTGGACGCGATGCGCGTCATGGGCATCAGCCTGGGCTACCGGCTGGTGATGCCGCGCGCCATCGCCATGGCCATTGCCATGCCGCTGGTCAGCGTCTGGACCACGCTGGCGGCGCTGCTGGGCGGCATGCTGGCGTCCGACCTGGTGCTGGGCGTCACGCCGGCCTACTTTTTCGCCACCCTGCCCAAGACCGTGCAGGCCGTGAACCTGGGCCTGGCGGTGGGCAAGTCTGTGGCCTTCGGTGTGCTGATCGCGCTGGTGGGCTGCCACTACGGCATGCGCATCAAGCCCAACACCGAGAGCCTGGGCCAGGGCACCACGGCATCCGTCGTGACCTCGATCACCGTCGTGATCCTGGTCGACGCCCTGTTCGCCGTGGTCTTCAAGAGCGTTGGCATATGAGTGAGCAGACGCTCAGCGCCCCCGCGGGGCTGACGGCCGCGGCTCCCGGCCTGCCTGCGCAGGGCGGGCCGGACGGAACTGGCGCTGCGTCTGGCAGCGCCACGTCCAGCGCAGTACGCGAAGCGACAAGCGTGGGGGCCACACCCGTGGTCGAGATTAGAGGCCTATGGTCCGTTTTCAGCTCTGCCGGGGGCAGCTGCTTCATCCACATGATCCTGAAACTTACAATCCTTGCCGGCGAGATTGT
>JANMKM010000506.1:0-9304 GCA_031372035.1 Rhodoferax sp.
GTATCGAAGCGGGCGTGAGTTGTCCGACACTAGTTGTTTCTTAGCGCGCTGCAAATATCACTCGGATGGGGGATGGCGTATATCAAGCCTGGGGAACAAAATCGTCCTACTAGATGTTTGCTTGAGCTTCTTGGAAAGTGAGATTCGTGTCACCGAGACATTGGAATGCGACAGGGACACCAATTCGCACGACTCCCTGTTGGGTGCAGGCAAATTCTGGGACAGCCGCTGGATTGTTAGTCCAGCGCAACGCAGTGAAGATCAATTATCTTGAGGAAAACAGAATGAACTATTTGAAATCGGTTTGTATTGGCGTTGTCGTCGTTCTATCAACTGGCTGCGCATCAATTACCGGCAATGAAATGCAACAACTCTCGCTTACGACAAAGGCTGAAAATTCAACAACCCTTGAAGGAGCGAAATGCAAGCTCCAAAATGACAAAGGAACTTGGGAAACTAAGTCACCGGGATTTGTCAATGTTCGCCGCTCTGCGGACGACTTAACAGTTGAATGCAAGATGGACGGCCAAAAAGACGGGTTACTAAAGGCTGTCTCGCGGGCCGGCGGAGGTATGTACGGGAACATCATTTTTGGCGGCGGTATCGGCGCCCTGATTGATCACAACAAAGGCAACGGCTATAACTACCCAGACGCATTGCCAGTCGAGATGGGAAAGTCAGTTCTGGTGGATAGAAAGGAGCAACAGCCGCCAACCCCACAGAAATAGCGCTAATTGAATCCTTGAGAAAAGACGTTTTTGGGCAAGCACAATGAAAGTGCTACTTGTTGCGATACTGGCTTTGCCATTACAGGGTTGTTTGATTTTCATCCCCGGAAGTGTTACCGGGGCTATTACCGACGGCATCACTGGCTCTGAGGGCAATCATTGTGTTTCAGCCGGATCAAAGATCGGAGATCGTATCCGATTGCCGGGTGGCGGGGCTGCAACGGTTGTTTCTCTGTCAGGTACTTCAATGCGTTGCTCCACACCAGAAATGCCGATTCGGGCAATGCTCAAATTCGACTGAGCATTGTTGCAGGAATTGGCTTCTTGCGACGCAGTCGACATCACGGGGTAGCAACAGCAAACCGGGGGTACAAACGGGGGTACAAAACGAAATGGTGATTTGTGAAATCTAGCATCCATGCGGTCCGCAGCCCATCTTTCGAGCGGTTTCACACCAAGAGACAGTACAAAGGCCGCTAAGGAAAGACTCCTGGCGGCCTTTTTCATTGGGCCGCCACAATGAGGCGCTTCAGTGGCGTACAACAGTATCTGTTGGCGGCAACGCTGATGTGGGGGAACACGCGGGGGAACAGACTGCAGGAAGTGTTTCGAGCATGCCTGCTTTTCTCGACAAGGTCGCCCTGCGCTCGACTACACACCTGACGGGAGCTTCCCATGAAAAAGCGTGACTTTCTGACGTGTACCACCATGGCTGCGCTGCTGCCAGAGCGGCAGGCTGTGGCAGCAACCAAACAAGCAGGACCGGCACTTCTGACCATCAGCGGCTCAGTGGGCAAGACCAACCGCGGCCCTTTCGATCCGGCACTGGACCAGATGATGGGCAAGCATGGCGTGAAGTTCGACCGCGCCTTTGCGTTCGATGCGGCGGCGCTGCAACGGCTGCTCGCGGTGACGATCAATCCAACGCTTGAATATGATGCCCGGGTGCATGCCCTGTCCGGCCCGCTGCTGCGCACGGTGCTGGCGGCTGCGGGCGTAAAGGCTGGCAGCAGCGTGCAACTGGGCCTGCGCGCTGTGGACGGTTACAACGTTGTAGTGAGCCTGCAGGATGCCGAGCGCTACGGCATCATCATTGCCACCCACATCGATGGTCAGCCGCTGGCTCTCGGCAGCCTGGGTCCGCAGTGGGCGGTGTATGACGCCGACCGTGTTACGCCGTTCAGGGACAAACCGCTGAAGGAGCGCTTTGCCCTGTGCCCCTGGGGCCTGTACCACATCGACGTGAAAGCAGGCTAAGCGGGGCAATGGCCCCGGCGGCTATTCAGGCCGCGGTGCCGGCGCTGCGACGCTGGCGCCGCATGGCTGCGCCCATGGCGCCAAACCCCGCCAGCATCAAAGCCAGGCCAGTTGGCTCGGGTACGGCAAATGCGTTGTACATGTCGGCAGTTGAAAACGCATAGCCTGGCGTTCCCGCGACATCAATGGTGGTGTTCCAGCCGATGGCATCAAAAAGTGCCAGGTCGAGTGCGGTGACAGAGTCACCCTTGCCATTGCAGATGTAGGGATTCATGATGCCCCTGAAATCCGTGCAGCCCTGGGAGGCTGGCTCCTTCCAGTGCGATGCTTGCCAACCATCGCCAAAAACTTCACCTGTCGAGAACAGGCCGTCCAAATAGGCGGTCGCACCACCGTCGATGGAGAAATAGCTATTGGTGCCAAATGTCCAGTCCAGCACGCCGGGAGCGCTGTAGCGGAACATGTCGGCCCCGTAGCCCCACCAGAACTCATCGACAGGGAAATCGATGCCGGTGGAGTAGTTGAAATCATCAGCACCGCTGATGAACCCTAGCGCATGGCCCATTTCGTGGACGGCAACGCCAATGAAATCATAGGACCCAGGGGTAATGCCATCGGTCGGGTTGAAATCGAAATTGAACTGGTTCGAAAACTGGATCTGGGCATCGACCTCGTCTTGAAAGACGTTCACCAGGGACTTCAGATTCGCCAATGACAAGGCGATGGTCTGGCTGATGTAGTTGTTGTCGGGCGCAATGCGGGTACCGGCCTCAGCGACTCCACTGAGATTTCCTGGGTCAAAGTATTCGGGGACCCTGACGGTGACACTGTCGGTGCCGCTCAGCGGTGACAAGTTGGCAAGTGCCTGGGTGTCGAGTGCGCTGGTTCCAGTCGCCCCCAGCAGGGCGTAGTAGTCAGCAATCGGGAGGTAGGTGTACAAGGCGCTTCCGGTACTACCCAGGATGCCTGGCCCCAGATTCGAAAAACCGACGTTGAAGTTCAACGTCGCGTTGTTGGTCAGCACGCTTTCCCAGTATTTGGCGGCAATCTTGAATCCCTGCTCGGCAGGCGACCCGGTAACACCGCCGATGTCGATCAGGTTGATCACGGGTCCTGCTGAAGCCGGCACGGTCACGGCGGCCATCAGCAAAGCCATCACGGTCAACTTCACGGTCTTGATCATTCGCATTTGTGGTCCTTTTCCTGGCTGGTTATTGTTCGACCAATTGACAAAGCACAAGTCATGCCCAACAGGCGCTTCAACTCAAGTGAATGATTTATAAAGACTTTTTCAATTGCACTGACTGTCGATTCAACAAAAGTGTAAACAATTGCGACACTCTGTCGCGATTCAAGCGGCACTGAACAATAGCGCTTCCCGGTGCAGGGTGCTGGTATCGCCCAGGCTGGCGATCACCTGTTCCAGCGTGCCGCCGAGTCGCTGCGCAATCGCCGCCGGCAGGTCCGACACGAAAGGATTGCCACCGCAGCCCAGGCCCAGCTTCTTGCTGATCTGGTTTGCGCCAAAGACGCAGGCCACCAAGGCCGTGTCCTTGGGCTCCAGGTCAAACTGGTTGCGGATAGCTTCCACCATGGTTGGCGAGAAGCGCCACTTTTGCGCCAACATGGCGCCAACGATGGCGTGGTCGGTGCCCAGTTCGGCGCCCAGGGCCAGGTGCAAGGAGCCGCCATCGGCGCGGCACGCGTCCAGGGCCCGGCCCATGGGCACGGGCATGAAACGCGCCAGCACCAGTTTGCCGAAATCATGCAACAGGCCGGTGATGAAGCATTCCATCGGCTCGGCCCCTTCGGTGCGCACGGCCAGCTGCTTGGCCAGCGCGGCGGTGGTGAGTGAATGCACCAGGAAGGCGTTCCAGTCAAAGCCGTCGCTCTGGCCCCTGGGCAGCATGCCTACCGCCGCCATGGCCACGGCCAGGTTCTTGGTGACGTTGAAGCCCAGGTACACCACGGCGTGGCCGATCGAGCTGATTTCCTTGGGCAGGCCGAAATAGGCCGAGTTCACCACCTTGAGCAACTTGACCGTGAGCACCGGGTCGCGCTCGATCACCTGGATCAGGTCATTGGGGGTGCAACGTGCGTCCTGGGTCAGCTCCAGCAGGCGCTGCACTGCCTTGGGGAAAGCCGGCATGCGCTCCACCGCATTGGCAAGTTCCTCGGTCAGCTGTGCATTCAGGGGTGGCTCCGTTTCCTGGTTGCGCGCCGGGCCAGTCGTGCAGATGGCGGTCAGATTGCGCGTGAAGCCGGATTGTGCACCAGCGCGCAGCCGCGAAGCGCATCCGCGGCGCCATCCGCGAACCCGCAATGCGCCACCAGTCACTATGGTTTCAGGAGTGCTCCGCGCTTGCTGCAAGCGCTTCGCGGGCCATTTTTGCCAGAGATGCGGGGTCAGCCCGGTCAGATGTGGCCGACAATGATCGGCATGTGCCGCATGTGCAGCGACAGGCCCAGGGCCGCCATGTGGTTGTTGTCCCGGCCCAGGATCTCGGCGGCCAGAGGCAGGAAGTGGACTTCCTCGAAAGCCACGTGCGTGTGGTAGCTGCGCATCAGGTGCTCCACGGCCGCCGGGTTGATGTTGCTGGACTGGCCCCGCGCCACTTTCTTCAGCTCGGGCTCCAGCTGCGACCACGCGGCCTCGATCACCCGGTGTTCGGCGCTGAGTTGCGCCACGTACACCTGCACATGGTCGCGTTCTGTACCCTTGCGCGAACTTGCCAGCACGGCAGGGAACAGTTCCCGCTCCTCCTCGGCATGGTGCTCGAACACGGCACGGCGGAAGAAGGCCAGGGTCTCGCTGGCAATCTCGCGCGCTCGCTGGGCCGGTGCCAGCAAGGCGGGCAGGGTGCCGAAGGTCTGCAGCCGGGTCAGGATCTCGCCGTGGCAGCGGCTGAAGTCCTGCAGCGGTGCGTCGTTCTGCGGCGCGGTGGCCGGATGCGGTGGTTGGTTCATTGGGAAGGCCCTTCGGCTGCACCCCCTGCAGCAACACGGTGCTGCCAAGGGCGCATGGCTTCACTGTAGCGAGCCCTGGCCACGGCATGGTCCACGATGGTGGGCTTGCTTGACCCATGTCAAGGGCTCGGCGCAGGTTCTGGCTAGCCTTGGCAGCGTGGACTTTGCCTACTCTGCCCGTGTGTTGGACCTGCACCAGCGCCTGGACGACTTCCTGGAGCGCTTCGTGCTGCCCTACAACGCGGCCTGGCACCAGTCCGTGGCCCAGGGTGTGTATCCACCGCCCTTCGTCGAAGATCTGAAAGCCCTGGCGCAGGAGGCGGGGCTGTGGAACCTGTTTCTGCCAGGGCTGCGTACCGACCAGCCTGGCACCCGGCTGAGCAACCTGGAGTACGCGCCCCTGGCCGAGTCCATGGGGCGGCTGCCGTGGTGCGCCGAGGTCTTCAATTGCAGTGCGCCCGACACCGGCAACATGGAGCTGCTGCAGCTCTTTGGCAGTTCGGCCCAGCAACAGCAGTGGTTGCAGCCGCTGATGGCCGGCAACATGCGCTCGGCCTTTGCCATGTCCGAGCCCGACGTGGCGTCGAGCGACCCGACCAATCTGCAGACCGCCGTGCACAGTGTGGGCGACCACCTGGTGCTCAACGGCCGCAAGTGGTTCATTACCGGCGCCGCGCATCCGCAGTGCCGGCTGCTGGTGGTGATGTGCCGCGACCAGAACGCCGGCAGTGGCCGCCATGACAGCCACAGCATGGTGCTGGTGCCCATCGACACCCCGGGCGTGGAGCTGGTGCGCAACATTCCGATCCTGCAGCACCACAGCCCCGAGGGCCATTGCGAGATCCGCTTCAGCCAGGTGCGCGTATCGCAGGACCATCTGCTGGGCACCGCGGGCGCAGGCTTTGCGATGGCACAGGCGCGGCTCGGTCCTGGGCGAATTCACCACTGCATGCGCAGCATCGGGCAATGCGAATTGGCGCTGGCGCTGATGTGCGAGCGCAGCCTGGAGCGCCACACATTCGGCAAGTACTTGGCCGACTTTGCCAATGTGCAGGAATGGATTGCCGAGTCCCGGCTCGAGATCGACCAGGCCCGGCTGTTGGTGTTGCGCAGCGCCTGGCTGCTAGACCAGGGCGACGCGGCGCAGGCCCGGGTGGACGTGTCTGCGATCAAGGTGGTGGCGGCGCGCCTGCAGACCCGGGTCGTGAACCGGGCGATGCAGTTGTTTGGCGCCATGGGCTTGTCACCCGACACACCGCTGGCGTATTTCTGGACCTGGGGCCGTGCCATGCAACTGCTCGACGGCCCGGACGAGGTACACCTGCGCACCGTGGCGCGGCACGAACTGGAACAGGCGCGGCAGCGGCGCGGCGCCACCGCGGCCTACTTCACGACGCCAGAGCAATTGCGCAGCGCACCCCACATCCACTGACCGATCGCGGCTGCGGTCGCAAAACGGAGGCTGGGAAAACGAGGGTTATTCAGCGCTAGCGCGCCGGCTTCACGCGCAGGCGCTGCAGTTCATTCAGCAGCCAGCCTTTGCATTCGTTCACGGCGGTTCCCGGGCAGCGCACCTGGTAGACGTCGCCGCTCATGCTGCTCTTGGTGGCGGCCTCCTGAATGAAGTATTCAGCGTTCGGAATGGTGCTGCGGGCGCGGATGTAGTCGAGCTTGCGCTGGATATGGTCATGGGCCTCGGTCGAGGGATACCAGGAGCCGTTGCGGTAGAAGTCGCAACTCGAAGCCCGGATGAAGCGCATCAGATGGGCGATCTCGAAGTTGGTCAGCGCCGATTCGCCTTCGGCGCGCACTGCGCCAGCGAATGCTGCGAGCATCAGCAGCAGGCCCCAGCGGGCCGGGAGCCGGCCACCTGCCTTCATTTCACCGCGCCGGTCTTGACCCAGGACTTCAGTGCCTTCATGGTGTTTTCGACATGCTTGGCCGGATTCAGGCTGCTGTATTGGTAGATCACCTTGCCATTGGGCGAGATCACGTAGGACACCCGGTTGGCATAGTCGCTGCGGAAGAACAGCACGGCATCGTAGGATTTCATGATGCTCTGGTCGGCGTCGGACGCCACCGCAAACTTGCCGCGGCATTCCGAGACCGAGAACTTCTTCTGGGTCTCGATGTCGTCGCGTGAGACGCCGATGACCGAGGCACCCAGCGACTTGTACTCATCCAGGGCCTCGGCGAAGTTGTGGGCTTCGATCGAGCAACCGGTGGAAAACGCCGATGGAAAGAAGTACAGGACCACCGGCCCCTTCTTCAATTCATCGCTCAGGGAATACTTGACCACATTACCGGCGAACGCGGCCTGTGCCGTAAACTGCGGTGCAGTTTCACCAATGTCCAGTGCGGCGTGGACACAGGCACTTCCAGCCGCGAACAACAGAGCGGCTGCCCATTTTGAACATGCACCCATCGCGCGTCCTCACAAGTCTTTTCGTACAAATTCAGTATAGCGGAAGGCCCGGTTTCGAGCCCCTGCCGGGCTTGGTTCGACGCATCCTTGCGCACTTGGTTCCACCCGCAGTCACGCAGTTGCAGCGGCTGTGCCTGCTGCTCGCTGGGGTGGCCCTGCTGGCATCGCTGGGCGGTTGTGCCACGGCCCTGCCCAGGGTCGACCGCGAGGCACTGGCCAGCACCGCGGTCGAGGCGACCACCACCACCACGCTGGGCCGCATTGCCCATGAGTCGCTGCCGGAGAAGGGCCTGTCGGGCTTTCGCCTGATGCCGCTGGGAACCTTCTCGTTCGACACCCGGGTGCAACTGGCGCGGCGCGCCGAAGCCACCCTGGACGTGCAGTACTACCACCTGGAGAACGACGAGACCGGACGCTGGTTGCTGCGCAACCTGCGAGACGCCGCCAACCGCGGCGTGCGCGTGCGGCTGTTGATCGACGACCTGTACACCGGCGGCCAGGATGAACTGTTCCTGGGCCTGGCTGCGCACCAGAACGTGGAGGTGCGGTTATTCAACCCGTTTTGCTGTGCCCGTGGCAGCGGCCAGGGCGCGCGTTTTCTGGCCTCCTTTGGCGACATCAGGCGGGTCAACCACCGGATGCACAACAAGCTGTTTCTGGCCGATGGCGCCATGGCAGTGATTGGCGGACGCAATGTCGCCAACGAGTACTACCTGCGCGGCACTTCTGAGAACTTCATCGACCTGGATGCCTTTGTTGTGGGTGACGTACTGCCGGCGATGCAGGCCCTGTTTGACCGCTACTGGAACAGCTTGGCGGTCTACCCGTTGAACAGCGTCGCCAGCAGTTCCTTGAGCCGACAGGCCCTAACGGATTATTTCGAGGATGCTACCTGCCCGCAGAAGACGCCGGCACCCGAACCACTGGTCAGCAACGACATCCTGGGTTACGCGCCGATCGCCGACGATCTGGATGCCGGCAAGCTGGGCCTGCACTGGGGTACCGCCTACGTGTTCGCCGACCATCCGGACAAGCCCTTTGACGGCGAGGTGGGCGGTGAACTGCTGGAGACCAGCGTCACCTACAACGTGCTGGAGGCCGTGGGCCAGGCGAAGAAGGAGGTGGTGGCCTCCTCACCCTATTTTGTACCGGGCAAGAGGGGCATGGAATTCATCAAAAGCCTGAGGGACCGCGGCGTCAAGATGACGGTACTGACCAATTCGCTGGGCTCAACCGATGAACCCATCGTCCATACTGGCTATAGCCGCTACCGCGAAGACTTGCTGAAAATGGGTGTGGAACTGTATGAGTTGAGCTCGGCCAGGGTCAAGGACAACAAGCGGCCGTTCCTGTTCGGCTCTTCGCTCGGGCGCCTGCATGCCAAGCTGTTTGTCATGGACCGCAAGACGGCGTTCATCGGCTCCATGAACCTGGACCCGCGCTCGGCCACGGTGAACACCGAGTTTGGCGCCGTGATCGAAAGCCCGGAGGTGGCCCGTGAACTGATCCGGGTCATAGACATCGACCGCCTGCAAAGCGCCTACCGCTTGGTTCTGGCCAAGAATGGCAATGGCATCGAGTGGCTGAGCATGGACGACGACAAGGAGATGGTACTCACCACCGAACCCGACACCTCGTTCTGGCTCCGGCTCAAGGCCTGGCTCTTGAGTCCCCTTGTCCCCGAAGAGCAACTCTAATACCGAACAAAAAAAGGGGCCTCGCGGCCCCTTTTTTGCGTTGCGCCCAATTACTTGGAAGCTTCGCCCTTCTTGATTTCGCCAGCCTTGTTGGCAGCCTTGGCTTCTGCCTTGACATCAGCGCGGGCCTTTTCGCCCTTGCTCTTGTCCACCTTAGGCGTGACATCTTCCGCGGCCTTGACGCCAGCGTCAGCCTTGTTGGCCATCTTGGCTTCGGCCTTCACGTCGGC
>JANMKM010000090.1:0-4242 GCA_031372035.1 Rhodoferax sp.
CCTTGCTCAGCTGGGATGCCACCAGCTGGGTCAGCATGCCGGCGCGCGCCGTCTTGCGGATCGCCTTGAGGTGGTGCCGCTCGGCCACATGGGTGATTTCGTGCGCCAGGATGCCGGCCAGTTCGGACTCGTCGGCCACGCGGTCCAGCAGGCCCTTGGTCAGAAAGATGTAGCCACCCGGTGCGGCGAATGCGTTGTAGCCGGCGTCGTCGAGCACGGCGAAGCTCCAGGGCAGATCCGGCCGAGGGGATTGCATGGCGATCCAGCGGCCCAGCCGGTTGACGTAGCGCTGCAGCGCCATGTCGGCGTGCAGCGGCTTGCTGCCCAGCAGCACGGCGGCGAGCTGGCGGCCGATCTCGATTTCCTTGGGCTGGTCGATCTGCTCCACGGACTGGGTCAGCATGCCCAGCAGATCGCCGACCTGGTTGGTTGCGGCCGGGCTGGCATTCGGCATGGCGGCGGGTGCGCCCAGCATGCTGCCGAGCATATTGGCCGGGTTCATCGGCGCGTTCGCCGGCTGCCCCGGTAGCGCTCTGGTCGGCTGTACCGGCTGTGCCGGCTTGGCCGGGCCGGGCGCCGGCTGCTGAATCAGGCTCTGGAACAGGTTCATCATCTTGGCGGCGTCCTGGTTCTGCGCCAGGGCTGCCGGGCTGCATGCCAGGCTGGCGCACAGAGCCAGTGTCAGGCGCAGCGCCATGTGGGTGGCGGACGGAGATCGGGCCTGCGGGTTCATGTTTGCGTCCGTTGTGGCGTTCAATTGAGAGGTTCCTGCGGGCCGCGGCCAGCGCCCGCACTCTGGCCCGTCGTGGCACGGGCGCTGCCCAAGGGCGCGGCCGGCACCGGCAGCGCCGGCACAACCTGTGGCATCAGCGCCGCGGTGCTGGCAAAGCGTTGGGCCTGGCCTGCATCCTGGCGCATGCCCTCCACCAGCTGTACTGCCAGCAGGTTCGGCCGGGCGTTGGCAATGTCTTCGGCGCCCAGACCGCGGATGCCGATGGTGGCGGTGGCGGTGCTGTTGCCAATCGGCTGAGCGCTGCCCTTGGTAAAGAAGCTGGTGATGCCGCGCAGCGCGCCGGTGGTGGCATTGCCGCCGCTTTGTGCGCCGCCCTGGGCACCGATGTCGAACATGTGCAGCCAGCCGTTGACGCCCTGGGCCGTGCGCACCGCCACCCAGGCGCCCTGGCGCTCGGCCAGGCGTGTCACCGGGGTCTGCACTGGCAATGCGCCCAGGCTGCGAGAAGCCTCACCGGGGGCCTCACGCAGTTCCGCCGGACGCTTGACGACAACGGTTTCCAATTGGGCCCAGGCGGCTTGTACTCCCAGCGACAGCAGCACAGTGGCGGCACAGTTTCGAAATCGCACCTTAGCTGTCACTGGGGGATCCTCCACGTATCATGTTATTAAAACAAAAGGAGATTGTTATGGATTTGGGAATAGCCGGCAAATGGGCTCTCGTATGTGGTGCCAGCAAAGGGCTGGGCCTGGGCTGTGCCACGGCGCTGGTGCGCGAGGGCGTGCACGTGCTGATGGTGGCACGTGGTGCCGAGGCACTGGAGGCTTCCGCCGCGACCTTGCGCGCGGGTGGTGCAGACGCCGCCGGCACCCAGGTGCAGACGCTGGCAGCGGACATCACCACAGTGGAAGGACGCACTGCCGTGTTCGCTGTACGCCCTGACTGGGACATCGTGGTCACGAATGCCGGCGGGCCGCCGCCTGGCGACTTTCGCGACTGGGACCGCGATGCCTGGATCAAGGCCATCGACGCCAACATGCTCACCCCGATCGAGCTGATCAAGGCCACGGTGGACGGCATGGCGGCGCGCGGTTTTGGTCGCATCGTCAACATCACGTCGAGCTCGGTGAAAGCGCCGATCGACGTGCTGGGCCTGTCCAACGGCGCGCGCAGTGGCCTCACCGGCTTTGTTGCCGGCGTGGCCCGTACCCGCAAGCTGGCCAGCGCCAATGTCACGATCAACAACCTGCTGCCAGGCGTGTTTGACACCGACCGGATACGCAACACTATGGTAGGCACTGCGCAGAAGACGGGCCAGCCGATTGAGGCGCTTCTCAGCGCCCGGCGCAGCGGCATTCCGGCGCAGCGCTTTGGTACACCCCAGGAGTTCGGTGCGATCTGCGCCTTCCTGTGCAGCCAGCATGCGGCCTACATCACGGGCCAGAACCTGCTGGCCGATGGCGGCGCCTACCCTGGAACGCACTGAAGGCGAACGCTTTTCGCGCCGCGGCGCAGCCTTCAGATCGACGAAATGTCGATAAAGGCGTCGCTGGATGGCAGGTGCTTGTGCAGCCAGGCCGGATCCAGCTTGAGCACGGCGATCACGGTCTCAGGCAGGGCGTCCAGCGCTTGAGCGTCGGGGTATGCGCTGTCGGCCAGCAATCCGGCCAGATGCAGGATGCCGCCAAGCTGGGAGAAGGGGCCCTCGCCCAGGGGCCGCGAAGTGCGCTCCAGAGCGTCTGCCATAAGGGCGGGGAAGTTCCAGCGCCGTGCCAGCTCTGCCATCACCTGGCCCTCGTCGAAATCCAGCAACTCGCGCTGCCGGCTCCAGCGCTCACCCGGCGCACGCGGCAGCCGCTCGAGCTGTGTCAGCGTCTTTGGCAGGTATTGCACCAGGATCAGTTGGCCCAGGTGCAGCATCATGCCGGTGAGCCAGGCGGTCTGGCGGTCAAACTGTAGCCGGCCGGCGAGCCACTGGGCATAGCCGCCGCAGGCCATGCTGGTGCGCCAGAAGGCCACGCGGTTGACGCCGGCTGGTACCGAGAAGGCGTTGTGCAGGCAGGCCGAGAGCGCCATGGTGCGCAGCTGTGACATGCCCACCAGGCTGATCGCGTTGTCCAGGGTGCTGACCTTGCGCGACAGCCCGAACCTGGCGCTGTTGGCCAGCGCCAATAGCTTGGCCGTGAGAGCCGGGACCAGGGCGATCAGGTTGCGCACCGTGGAGCTGTGCACTTCCTCGTCATCCAGTGTCCGGATCAGCGACTGCGCGACTTCCGGCATGGCCGGAAGCTGGATGGTCTGGAGCAGGGCGGCGAGGGTCGGCATGGCGGCTGGAAGCGGTGCGCCATGGTAGAGCGCGGGTCCTGGTTTGGCAATGTGACTTTCGCGGTCGATTTGTTAGGCTGCGAGCATTGCTACAACCCGCGGAGAATTCGCTATGGATCAGGAAACCATGTATCCCCAATCTGGTGGCTGTACTTGTCGCGCCGTGCGCTACCGGGTCTGCAGCAAGCCCCTGTTCGTGCATTGCTGCCATTGCACCTGGTGCCAGCGCGAGACCGGGGCCTCGTTTGCGCTCAACGCCATGATCGAGGCGGACCGGGTGGAGCTGACGCAAGGTGCGCCTTACGCCGTGGATACGCCATCCAACAGCGGCAAGGGGCAGAAGATCTGGCGCTGTGCGCAGTGCCAGGTAGCGCTATGGAGCAACTACAGCGGTGCCGGGGACAAGGTGCGCTTCCTGCGGGTCGGCACGCTGGACCAGCCGGCGGCCATGCCACCTGACATCCACATCTTCACATCGACCAAACAGCCCTGGGTACAGCTACCAGACGGTGCGCCGGCGGTGGCGGAGTACTACAAGCGCAGCGAACACTGGCCGGCCGACCGCATCGCCCGGGCCAATGCGTTGCGCTAAGCAATAAGAGCCCCCACGTTCGCCCATTGCATGTGGCTCACTGCCCCCTCAAGGGGCTTTCGCGCCTTGGGGCGACCCGGCGGCGCTCAGGGTGGCCTTTGCGCGCTGAGTTCCAGCCGCAGCTGGGATGCGCACAGGTTGACGGCGGCGTTGGCTTCGTCGATGACGCGGCCCATCGTGATGAAGCCGTGGATCTGGCGCTCGAAGCAGATGTGGGTGACGCGGTTACCGGCGACGGTCAGGGCCTGCGAGTACGCCAGGCCTTCGTCGCGCAGCGGGTCGTAGCCGGCGGTCAGCAAGAAGGCTGGCGGCAGGCCTCTGAGGTTGGCGTGCAGCAGGGGGGAGGCGCGCCAGTCCAGGTCATACGCCGGGTCGCTGATGTAGTGGTCGTGGAAGTAGCTGATGGTCTCGGCCGTGAGCAGGTAGCCCTGGCCGTTGCTGGCGTGCGAGGGCGCGCCGCGCCGGCCGTCGGTGGCCGGATAGATCAGCAGCTGGAAGGCAATGGCCAGGTCGCCGGCGTCGCGCGCGGCCAGTGACACCACAGCTGCCAGGTTGCCGCCGGCGCTGTCGCCACCCACTGCCAGCCGGGTCG
>JANMKM010000103.1:0-12322 GCA_031372035.1 Rhodoferax sp.
CCCCGGAACGGGCTCGTGCGGTGGCATGTACACCGCCAACACCATGTCTTCGGCCTTTGAGGCGCTGGGCCTGTCCCTGCCCTACTCGTCCACCATGGCGAACCCGCACGACGAAAAGCTGAACTCGGCCAAAGAGTCGGCCAAGGTGCTGATCGAAGCCATCAAGAAAGACATCAAGCCACGCGACATCGTGACCCGCGAGGCGCTGGAAAACGCCGTGGCCGTGATCATGGCCACCGGCGGCTCGACCAATGCCGTGCTGCACTTCCTGGCCATCGCCCACGCCGCCGAGGTGCCCTGGACCATTGACGACTTCGAGCGCGTGCGCCAGCGCACGCCGGTGCTGTGCGACCTCAAGCCCAGCGGCAGGTACCTGGCGGTGGATCTGCACCGCGCCGGCGGCATTCCGCAGGTGATGAAAACGCTGCTGGCCGCCGGATTGCTGCATGGCGAGTGCATCACCATCAGCGGTCAGACCATTGCCGAGGTGGTAAAGGACCTGCCGGATGCGCCGCGTGCCGACCAGGATGTGATCCGCCCGATCGACCGGCCGATGTACGCCCAGGGCCATCTGGCGATCCTCAAGGGCAACCTCAGCCCCGAAGGCTGCGTGGCCAAGATCACGGGCCTGAAGAACCCGGTGATGACCGGGCCGGCGCGGGTGTTTGACGACGAGCAGTCGGCCCTGGCCGCCATCCTGGCCGGCAGAATAGTGGCGGGCGACGTGATGGTGCTGCGTTACCTGGGCCCCAAGGGCGGGCCGGGCATGCCCGAGATGCTGGCACCCACCGGAGCGCTGATCGGCGCCGGCCTGGGCGAATCCGTGGGCCTGATCACCGACGGCCGCTACTCCGGCGGCACCTGGGGCATGGTGGTGGGCCATGTCGCGCCCGAGGCTGCGGCTGGCGGCCTGATCGCCCTGATCCATGAGGGCGACAGCATCACCATCGACTCGCGCCAGTTGCTGTTGCAGCTCAATGTGGATGAGGCCGAAATCGCCCGGCGTCGCGCCCTGTGGCAGGCGCCCGCGCCACGCTACATGCGTGGCGTGCAGGCCAAGTTTGCCTTCAATGCGTCCAGCGCCAGCAAGGGCGCGGTGCTCGACGACTATTGAACGGCCGCAAATCCGTCGGGGACAGAACAAAATTGCTGGGCAATTCCTGGTCTGTCCCGCGAAGTCTCAGAAATTCTCGCGCCGGTAGATCAGGCGGCTCTTGTACAGCCCGAAGGTCGCCCGGGCGCTGGGGTTGGCATCACCCGCGCCGCTCCAGGGGAAGCGCAGCCAGGCCGGTGCCGTGATCGTGATGTCCACATAGCCGTTGTTGCCGACGCCCGGCTTGCTCATCTTGAAGCCGGCGTCACCCAGGGCCAGGGTACCGCTGCCACTGGTCACGGCATTGATGCTGGCAACACTCTCTCCGGCCGTCAGGTTGCCGGCACCGAACACCAGGCCACTGCCCGAGAGCGGCACCGGCAGCTGGGTGCAGGAGTCGATGGTGTTGAGGGTGAAGGCCGTGCCGTTCCAGTACTGCGCCGTGACTGACACCGGCAGGTCCAGCAGCTCCGAGCCGTAGGCGTTGAACATACGCAGCCGGCCATAGCGCAGCTTGGTGCCGGCGCCCAACGCCACCGGTGCCCCGGCAGCCACTTCGCCATCGCTCGGTGCGGCGTTGAGCGTGATCGTGGTCTCGGCCGCCAAGGCAGTGGGCCTGCTGATCTGGTGCTTGGTCGATATCGACGCCACGCCCGAGGCCCAGCTGCCACTGGGAGCGGTGGCACTGCTGGCCAGCACCGACCCGGCCGCCAGGGTGGCGGCACTGAAGCCGTAGTTGCTGTAGGTCGGGATATTGAGCTTGGCAAAGCTGCCGGTGTAGTTCTGGGTCGTGACGTTGGCCGGGTCCTGTGCCGTCAGCGTGAAGGCCGAAGTGAAGCCGTCCTGGCCGAAGTAGGTGAAGCCGGTGCCTGTGCTGCAGGCAGGCGTCAGGCTGGCGGCACTGATCGTGAAGTGGTCGGGGTAGAAGCGACCGACGTTGCCGCTGGTGGTGCCAGTGACATCGCCAACGCCCAGGTAACTGGCATCGGCCACACTTGGCGTCAGCGTGATGATGCCAACCTCGTTCCAGGCCAGATTGCTCACTGTGGCGGCTCCACTGATGAAGCTGCTGCCGGCAATGGTGGCGTTGGACAGGGTGCCGGTGGCGCCACCTGCGGGCTGCACCAGGGTGCGGGTGAGCAGTACACCCTCGGGGCTGGTCTCCTTGCCGTAGTTGGGCGTGGCCGCGCCGCCCGAGGTCTGTGCGGTGACGGTCAGACTGAAAGCCTCACCGGCCTTGATGAATTTCGGATCTGTTGCGCTGGCGGCACCCGGGTTGGCCAGTTGTGGCGCCGCCGTCTGCTTGATGGCCGACAGGGCGAAGCCAGCCGGTTTGGTGACGAAGGCATTGGACGACCCCAGCAGGACGGCACTGTTGACCGTCTTGGTGGCCCACAGCGTCGCCAGGCCCACATCGCTGAAGGTGAAGTTGAAAGGCGCGTTGCCATTGGCATCAAAGGTCATGGGTACCGACGTGTAGCTGGCCACGCTGGCGTTGTTGTTGCGCTGGATCGTGGTGGCCGCGCCGCCGTTGATGCTCATCAGGTTGCTGCTGCTGCAAACCGTCGGGTTGTTGCATTCGTAGGCCCAGTTGACGCTGTTGGCGCCTACCAGGGCGGCCTCGCAGGCCTTGGTGGTGGTGTTGGTCTGGATCGCGCGCAGGAACAGGCCTGCGGAGGCTGTACCGGCGGTCTGTGTGGGAACCGTGGTGACGGCACCGTTGGCGGCAGCGGCAATGGCGAAGCCGGCGCTGCTGAAGGTGGTGCTGCAGCTGTTGGCCACCGAGCAGGTGGTGCCATTGGCGCAGCACTGGCGGGCATTGGTGGCGGCCGTCTGCTCGCCCGAGAGCGTGACCGAGACCGCCGTGCCGTTGCTGGCCAACGGGTAACTCAGGGTGGTTGACGCGACGCCCGAGGCATTGAAGGCAACACTGGTTGCCGCCAGTGTTGCACCGGCAGTGGCCAGGTTGGCTGTGGTGCCGCTGACCGCCGTGTAGGCGTTGGTACAAGGACTGCTGGTGTCGGCGCAAGCCTTGACGGTGACGCTGGTTGGCAGGCAGCTCAGGCTGGCGGTGGGCAGGGACAGCTCGTAGTGGTCGGGGCCGGTCAGCGGACAGGTGCGCACCGTGTTCAGCACGGTCTGCAGGTCGGACTGCGACAGCCCCCCGGAAAACACCTGTGCCTCATCGACGTTGCCCTGGAAGTGAAAACCTGTCTGCCGGCCCTCACCCGAGGACGCAGTCTCGCCGCCGATGGCCGCCAACCCGCTGCCGTCGGTCCAGGTGCCCGAATAGGCCGAGCTGGTGGTCGCTACCAGTGCGCCGGCGGCGCTGAAGACATAGGTCGTTATACGGCTGGCACCGGTGTCGATGGCGGCTGCCACGAAATACCAGGTGTTGTTGGCGATGACAGCATTGGTGTCGAGGCAGAAGACGCCGCAGCTGGGGTTCACCCCGCTGCCCGAGACCGCGCCGGAATTGCTGATATTGCGGTTGAACAGGCGCACAGAGCCGGACCCACCGTCGCCCAGACTGAAGCCCCAGCCATTGTCAGCGTCATCGCGCACCAGGATGCGCTGTCCGCTGGCTCCGACATTGGTGGAGCGGATCCAGGCGGCAACTGTGAAACTGCTGGCAAGTGCCGGCAGTGTCGGCAGTTCGACATAGGTATAGGTGCGCACGGTGCCCGTATTGGTGTCGAACTGGCCAAAGTTGCAGGTGCTCTGGCCGCCACTGCTGAAGGCCGGCGTGCCTGAGATCGCGCTGGCGCGCGCCGTGGCGCCATTGGCGAGCTTGGAGGTGCCGTGGCGGCCATTGCCGCTGCTGTCCACCACCTCGTTGGCGGTGCCGTTCCACGCGCCCTCGTCCATGCGCCAGTTGCCGATCACGGTCTGGCTGGCCGGCCTGAGCGCCACCAGCGCGCCGAGGTTGATCAGGGATGTGTTGCCGGTCGATGTCTTGCTGCCGGTGGCGCCAGCACCAGGCTGCAGCACATAGGATGAACCCACCGACACGCCATTGGCTGCGGACCCGTTGCCGGCATTGGAGGATTGGGTCATGCCCGTGGCGGCGTTCACGGTCACGCTGCCGTTGTTGGCCGTGAAGAACGCGACCAGCATGGCGTTGCCAGTAGTGGTGGTGATGGTTGGCGCGGTGTAGGTGGTGGCAGCGGCATTGGCCTGCGAGCCACTGGCACTGACCGGGTTGCTGGTGTCGACGCCTCGGAAGGCGACGATGGCGCCTTCGGTCTGGTCGCTGGCGCCCAGGGTCCAGGTGTAGCTGGCCGGCTCGCCGGCAGTAGCGACCTTGCGGTAGATAGCCAGGCCAACCGTGCTGGTGTTGTCCCGCGCGAGCACCAGGCTCCAGCCCGTCGGCACGCTGATCATGGTGCTGTCCAGCGGGAAATTGGTGCCGCGCTGGGTGATCAGGGCCAGCATCACATCATTGGCTACCAACCCGGCTGGCTTGTTGACAGTGATGCTGTTGGTCGCCGCCGATGCGCCAGCGGTGGAAGCCGCGACGAAGCTGATTCCCGCGTGCGCAGCTCCGGCCACGCACAGGCACAACGCCAGCAACAACCGGATGCCAGCACGCAACCCGCTTCGCGCCAGGAGCATCCGCATCAGCGACGCTTCTTGGTTTCGGTGCCGATGTCGGCGCGGTGCTTGTCAATGCGAGCCTGGCGCCGGGCGTCTTCGCGCTCCATCGCCTTGCGCTTGGTGTAGCCCGAGCCATCGGCCCAGGCCCACCAGGCCATGGCCAGGCCGAACGGCACCAGACACTCCCACCAGTCCCAGTTGGCCACGGGCCCGATGTCCAGGTACTTCATCAGCAGTAACAGAATCCCGATTCCCAGAAAATACATGGTGGTCTCCAGACGGTGGGCCGCAACGGGCCGGTCAACCGCAATTCATACAATCGCGTTATGCAAGCAGCCTGCAGCTCTGCCCTGCAAATGACTGTAACCCAACCCGGAAGGAACCCGATGAAACGCGCCCTGATTGCCACGCTGACCCTGCTTGCCGCCGCCACGGTTGTTGCTCCGGCACATGCAGACCTGGCACTGGCAACCGCCAAGAATTGCATGGCCTGCCATGCGGTGGACAAGAAGCTGGTCGGCCCGTCCTACAAGGATGTGGCGGCCAAGTACGCCGCCGACAAGGGCGCTGCCGACAAGCTGGCCGTCAAGGTCATCAAGGGTGGCGCCGGGGTCTGGGGTGCCGTACCCATGCCCGCCAATGCCCAGGTGAATGAGGCCGAAGCCAAGAAGCTGGTGGCCTGGGTGCTGAGCACCAAGTAAGCATTGCTGCAAAATGTAAAGGGCCCGCTCTGGCGGGCCCTTTTTTTTGTTGGCCCATGCTGACCCCCATCCATCTGCGAGACCTGCGGGTCAACGCCAGCCTGCATCCGCGCGGCCAGGCCCACATCAGCGCCGCCAGCGGGCTGGCACGGGTGCACGACCTGCTGTACCTGGTGGCGGACGACGAGCAACACCTGGGCTTGGTGGACGAGCGGGCGGCGCCCGAAGTGCCGGTGCAATTGCTGCCATTGTTGGACCAGGCCTTGCCCCGCGACCCGGCGCAGCGCAAGGCGCTCAAGCCGGACTTCGAGTCCCTGGTACTGCTGCCCGCATTGCCGGGTTGCCCGCATGGCGCGCTGCTGGCCCTTGGATCGGGCTCGGGCGCCAACCGGCAGCAGGCGTTACTGCTGGCGCTTGACTCTGAGGGCAAGCTGACGCAGCGGCGTGCGGCCGTGGACTTGGCGCCGCTGTACCGGCCGTTGCGCAACCAGTTTCCGGACCTCAACATCGAAGGCGCCTTTGTTGCCACCGGCGAGTTGCGGCTGCTGCAGCGGGGTAACCGGGGCGACGCGCGCAACGCCTGCATCTGTTTTGACTGGAACCAGTTGGCGCCCTGGTTGGCCGGGCGGCGAACCGCGCCACCAGCGGCCAAGTCTGTTCAAGCCATCGCCCTGCCTTCCGTCGACGGCGTGCCACTGGGTCTGACCGATGGTGCTGCCCTGCCCGGCGGCTGCTGGCTCTTCAGCGCCGTGGCCGAGGACACGGGCAACAGCTTTCAGGACGGCGTGTGCAAGGGTTCGGTGCTGGGCGTGGTGGCGCCCGACGGCCAGGTGCGCCATGTCTGGCGGCTGCAGGGCGGGCCCAAGGTGGAAGGCATCAGCGTGCTGCTGCAGGGTGATGCCATGGAGGTGACGATGGTCACCGACGCCGACAACCCAGCCATTGCGTCGGCGCTGCTGCAGGTCGCCGTCAGCCTCGCGCCTGGTCCCGGTACGGCTGCCTGATACGAGGGACGAGGGAAAAAGGCCCGCAAGCCTTATACAGAATACATAGAGCGCTACCGACTGTGTAGCGTTACAGCTACTCCGCGAGCTGCTCCAGGATGGCTGGATTTTGGCTACGGCATGACAAGCCCTGCGGGCAGTTGTCAGCCTGCGCCGAAACCCGGCCGCCTACAATTTTTCCGCAAGCTGTTGCAGAGTCCGTGGGTTTTGGCTACGGCATGACAAGCCCTGCGGGCAGTTGTCAGCCTGCGCCGAAATCCCGCAATCAAGCCTCTGCGTGCGTTCCCGATCAGAGCTTCTCGGCCAATTGCTCAAGGATTGCGGGATTTTCCAACGTCGAGGTGTCCTGCGTGATGGCTTCGCCCTTGGCGATGGAGCGCAGCAGGCGGCGCATGATCTTGCCGCTGCGGGTCTTGGGCAGGTTGTCGCCGAAGCGGATGTCTTTCGGTTTGGCAATCGGGCCGATTTCCTTGGCCACCCAGTCGCGCAGCTCCTTGGCAATCTTCACGGCTTCCTCGCCCGTGGGCCGGCTGCGCTTGAGCACCACGAATGCGCAGATGGCCTCGCCGGTCAAATCATCCGGGCGCCCCACCACCGCGGCCTCGGCCACCAGGTCGGTCTTGGACACCAGGGCAGATTCGATCTCCATCGTGCCCATGCGATGGCCCGAGACATTGAGCACGTCGTCAATGCGGCCGGTGATGCGGAAGTAGCCGCGGTCGGCGCTGCGCACCGCACCGTCGCCAGCCAGGTACATGGTGCCGCCCATCTCTTCCGGGAAATAGGCCTTCTTGTAGCGCTCGGGGTCGTTCCAGATAGTGCGGATCATCGACGGCCAGGGCCGCTTGACCACCAGGATGCCACCAGTGCCATTGGGCTGCTCATGCCCAGCCTCGTCCACGATCACGGCCATGATGCCGGGCAACGGCAGCGTGCAGCTGCCGGGCACCAGCGGCGTGGCGCCGGGCAGCGGTGTGATCATGTGGCCGCCAGTCTCGGTCTGCCAGAAGGTGTCGACGATCGGGCAGCGCTCACCACCGACGTGCTTGTAGTACCACATCCAGGCTTCCGGGTTGATCGGCTCGCCGACCGAACCCAGTATCCGCAGGCTGCTGAGGTCGGAGCGATCCGGGTGCACCTTGGCGTCGCCCTCGGCCGCCTTGATCAGCGAGCGGATGGCGGTGGGCGCGGTGTAGAAGACCGTGCACTTGTGCTTCTCGATCATCTGCCAGAAGCGCCCGGCGTTCGGGTAGGTGGGCACGCCCTCGAAGATGATCTGGGTGCAGCCTGCCGCCAGCGGGCCGTAGGCCACGTAGGTGTGGCCGGTGATCCAGCCGATGTCGGCGGTGCACCAGAACACGTCGCTGGGCTGGATGTCGAAGGTCCAGTCCATGGTGAGCTTGGCCCACAGCAGGTAGCCGCCGGTGGCATGCTGCACGCCCTTGGGCTTGCCGGTGGAGCCCGAGGTGTAGAGGATGAACAGCGGGTGCTCGGCCCCCACCGCCTCCGGCGCGCATTCGCTGCTCTGGCCGGCCAGGGCTTCGGTGAAGGTCTTGTCGCGCCCGGCCACCATGTTGCAGGCGCTGGGGGTGCGCTGGTAGACGAACACGTTCTTGATCGACTCGCAACCGCCCATGGCGATGCCTTCGTCCACGATAGCCTTGAGCGGCAGCTCCTTGCCGCCGCGCATCTGGTAGTTGGAGGTGATCACCGCCACCGCGCCGGCGTCCATGATGCGCTCCTGCAGCGCCTTGGCCGAGAAGCCGCCAAACACCACGCTGTGGGTGGCGCCAATGCGGGCGCAGGCCTGCATCGCAATCACGCCTTCGAGCGTCATCGGCATGTAGATCAGCACCCGGTCGCCCTTGGCCACGCCATGGGACCTGAGCGCATTGGCAAACTGGCTGACCCGCCCCAGCAGCTCGCGGTAGCTGGTCTTGGTCACCGTACCATCGTCGGCCTCGAAGATCACCGCCGTCTTGTGCTCGGTGGGCGTGCCCATGTGCTTGTCCAGGCAATTGGCCGAGGCGTTGAGCTCGCCGTCGTCAAACCACTGGTAGAACGGCGCCTTGGACTCGTCCAGCGTGCGGGTGAAAGGCTTGGTCCAGACCAGGTTGGCGCGCGCGCGCTTGGCCCAGAAGCCTTCGAAGTCGGACGCGGCCTCGGCACACAGGGCGTTGTAGCCGTCCATGCCGGACACGCGGGCGGCGGCCACGATGGCAGGGCTGGGCGGGAAGACGCGGTTTTCCACCAGCACGGACTCGATGGCGGAGGATGCATTGCTCATGGTTTTGTCTCCAGACGGTGAACACGACAGGGTCGGCCCGGACTGTCGGCCTTGGCACTTACAAACGACTGACTTTCTCCAAGCTTACGCCAATGTACCCAAGGCCGGCCGCGCCGGAGTGCCCACCTACAATCGATTCACCGCGTAATAACCCTAGGCTGCACACATGTCCTCTCCTGAACCGATCAAGCGCTCCGGCCTGCGCCCGATCCCCAATTTCATCTTCGCCAGCCGCTGGCTGCAGCTGCCGCTGTACCTGGGCCTGATCGCCGCGCAAGGCGTCTACGTGTTCCACTTCTGGGTCGAGCTGGTGCACCTGCTGGAGGCTGCCTTTGGCAGCCAGACCGCCCTGCAGGCCCTGATCACCAGCATCGGCTACAAGGACAACCTCAAGGTCACCGGGCTGAACGAAACCATCATCATGCTGGTGGTGCTGGCGCTGATCGACGTGGTGATGATCTCCAACCTGCTGATCATGGTGATCGTGGGCGGCTACGAAGCCTTTGTCTCGCGCATGGACCTGGAAGGGCATCCGGACCAGCCCGAATGGCTGAGCCACGTGAACGCCTCGGTCCTGAAGGTGAAGCTGGCCACCGCCATCATCGGCATCTCCTCGATCCACCTGCTCAAGACCTTCATCAACGCCGCCAACTATGACGAGAAGGTGCTGATGTGGCAGACCCTGATCCACTGCACCTTCCTGCTCAGCGCCATCGCCATCGCATTCACCGACCGGCTGATGGAGGCCGGTCACAAGCCCGAGCATTGAGCCGGGGGGAGAAAACCGATGCAACAGTCCGCCGCCGAACGCCCCGATCCAACCACCCAGCGCAAGGCCGCCATCGCCCGCGGCGCCGCTCTGGAACACACCGGCAAGGTCCGGGTGGAGTCGATTCCAGATTTCGACCTCAACCGCACCATTTTCAGGACCCTGGAGGGCAAGGCCGCCCGCTTCGTGGTGACCCACCGGGTAGGCAAGCAGGTCCACTGGGACGCGGCTTCGGCCCAGGCGGTGCAGGCGGAGTACGAGGCCGCCCGTGGCGCGCACCCCCTGCCCTCGGTGAGCCCCGAACTGCTGCAGTTCCTGGTGCGGGAGTGCAACTTCGATGTGGAGCACGCCGACGGCTCGTTCCTCGACCACCTGTACTTCTGCTTCGAATACACCGTGCAGCATTACCCCGGGCAGTCCCCCCTGGTGATGCTGCTGCACTCGATCCTCGGCACCGGCACCAACACCTTTGCGATGGGCGCCGACAAGATTCCCGCACTGCGCGCGCTGATACCGCCCGCACAGTGGGCGCAGATCGAAGCCTTTCCGTCCGTGCTGCGATTGCTCTACGCCGGCTCCCTGCGTCGGGAACTCCGCGAAAACCTGCACCGCGCAGATGCCATCGCTTCCATCCGCTTTCACCGGGTGATCGACAACGAGCCGATCACGATGAGCGGCGAGAACCTCTGGGTCGCGCTGAACTACCAGCTCATCCACTTGGTGGACTTCCTCCCGGTGGCGAACTGGTCGGTGTACCAGAACGACCCCTTGTTCATCCTTTTCCAGGATCTGTATGACCTGCTCGGGCGATCTGGCAAGCGAGAAGCCATCGTGGGCTACACGCCCGCCACAGGCTCCCGCAGATTCGAGGGCGAGCCTCAGGGCCTGGGCGCCTGGCTCACCCACCTGATTCCGGCCACCGTGAGCGAGCGGATGGCGGCCAAGTCGGTCACCTGCTTCTCGGAGCGCATCGGGCATTCCCTCGACTACCGGATCGTCTGGGCTTGATTGGGTCTTGCGGAGCTGGCTGCGCTGGCCACCGCCATCCGCGGCATCTCCTCGATCCGACGGTCCGCTGCTCGGCTCCAAGACCTCGGCGAGATCAAGCCACCGGCGCACTCAGCTCCGCGGCTGTCCCCCGCCCTGCGGGCTCCTCCTTGATGCCGCTGCGCCGAGCGCCCCGCCGGCCTGATCCTGCGAGCGTGGTTGGCGTTCAACGTACGGGTCACGCACCCGCCCAAACCGTCGCTGAGGATGCCGGGGTGGGTGGCGCAGCGAAATATTAGGAGGAGCCTGAGGCCGCAGGCCGAAGGCGGGGGACATTCGCGGAGCCACCCACCCCGGCGTCCTCGGCTTGCCGATGAGCAGCCCCTGCGTTCTCGGCTGCCAACACTCGACCTCAGTTCAAGGCCCAGGAACGCAAGCCTGCCGCAAGCTCGGACAGGTAGTCTTGGAGGGGTTGAGATAATGCTCCAGAGACCTCGCACACTCCTGCTGCCCACCATGACCACCACCATCCAAGCCAAAGACCTGACCGAGTCCATCGCCGCTGCGCTGCAGTTCATCAGCTACTACCACCCGGCCGACTACATTGCCCATCTGGCACGCGCCTACGAGCGTGAGCAGAGCCCGGCGGCCAAGGATGCAATTGCCCAGATCCTGACCAACTCGCGCATGAGCGCCGAGGGCCACCGGCCGATCTGCCAGGACACGGGCATCGTCAACGTGTTCTTGAAGATCGGCATGGACGTGCGCCTGGCGGGCTTTGCCGGCACGCTGGACGACGCCATCAACGAGGGTGTGCGCCAGGGCTACAACCACCCGGACAACACGCTGCGTGCATCGATCGTGGCAGACCCGCTGTTCGCCCGCAAGAACACCCGGGACAACACGCCGGCCGTGGTGCATGTGGAGTTCGTCACCGGTGACAAGCTTGACGTGACCGTGGCCGCCAAGGGTGGCGGTAGCGAGAACAAGTCCAAGCTGGCAATGCTCAATCCGGGCGATTCCGTCGTGGACTGGGTGCTCAAGACCGTGCCCACCATGGGTGCCGGCTGGTGCCCGCCGGGCATGCTGGGCATTGGCATCGGCGGCACGGCCGAGAAGGCGGTGCTGCTGGCCAAGCAGGCGCTGATGGAAGACATCGATATGTACGAGCTGCGGGCCCGGGGCCCGGCCAACAAGGTGGAAGAACTGCGGCTGGAACTGTTCGAGAAGGTCAACGCCCTGGGCATTGGCGCACAGGGCCTGGGTGGCCTGACGACGGTGCTGGACGTGAAGATCAACATGTTCCCCACCCATGCTGCCGGCAAGCCGGTGGCGATGATCCCGAATTGCGCCGCCACCCGCCACGCGCACTTCGTGCTCGACGGCAGCGGCCCCACCTACCTGGAGCCGCCGTCTTTGAGCCTGTGGCCCGACGTGCACTGGACGCCGGACTACCAGCGCAGCCGCAAGGTGGACCTGAACACCTTGAGCCGCGCCGAGATCGCACAATGGAAAGCTGGCGACACGCTGCTGCTCTCGGGCAAGATGCTCACCGGCCGCGACGCCGCCCACAAGCGCATCCAGGACATGCTGGCCATGGGCGAGCCGCTGCCAGTGGACTTCAGCAACCGGGTGATCTACTACGTCGGCCCGGTGGACCCGGTGCGCGACGAGGCCGTGGGACCGGCCGGTCCCACCACGGCCACCCACATGGACGGCTTCGTCGAGATGATGCTGGGCCAGACCGGCCTGATCGCCATGATCGGCAAGGCCGAGCGCGGCCCGAAGGCGGTGGAGGTGATCCGCCAGCACAAGAGCGCCTACCTGATGGCCGTGGGCGGCGCCGCCTACCTCGTGTCCAAGGCGATCAAAAGCGCCAAGGTG
>JANMKM010000111.1:0-3878 GCA_031372035.1 Rhodoferax sp.
CCGGCGGTCTACTCGATGGCGACATCGTCGTAAACAACAACGATGGAACGCTGGGGCTGCTGGATCCCGACAAAGCCGATGGCGATCCAACACAGCTGATCATCATTGCCAGTGGTGGTACCCGAGGCGATTTTGTGTCCGCGGACCGGAACAACGGCACCTTGTTCATTTCGCAGATCGAGCAAGTCCTGCGCCTGTCCTGTGGCCCCGGTTGCACCATCGGCGGCCCTTCCGACGAAGTTCCGGAACCCGGGACCCTGGCGTTGCTGGGTGTTGGCCTGGCCAGTCTGTGCTGGCTCAGGCGTCGGACCGCCTGAGCCTCTGGGCACCCAACCCGAACCCCGCTGCGGCGGGGTTTTTTTTGCGCCTGGAGCCCGCACACGCTGTAGCCCGACAGCCCGGATAATGGTCACATGCCATTCGACTACAACAACCCCTATCCCTCGATCCGCATCCCGCTGTTCGCCCGCAACGTGGTTTCGACCTCGCATCCGCTGGGAGCGCAGGCCGGGCTGGCGATGCTGCACAAGGGCGGCAACGCGGTTGATGCGGCCATCGCCGCTGCAGCCGCCATGACGATTGTTGAGCCAGTCAGCAATGGCCTGGGCAGCGATGCCTTCTGCATCTTGTGGGATGGCAAGGAGCTGCATGGCCTGAATGCCTCCGGGCCCGCGCCGCAGGCCTGGACCCCTGCCTACTTCCAGGCCAAGTACGGCGCCGGCCATCGGGCGCCACCGAAGCGCGGCATCGACTCCGTCAGCGTGCCCGGTGCCGTGGGCAGCTGGGCGGCCCTGAGCGAGCGCTTTGGCAAACTGCCCTTTGCTGACCTGATGGCGCCGGCCATCGACATTGCCGAGCGTGGCTACCTGCTGCCGCCGATCGTGCAGCAGAAGTGGGCTGCGCCGGTGGAGGAATTGCAGGCGCAGCCTGGCTTTGCCCAGGCCTTCCTGCCGCATGGCCGCGCACCAGCCGTAGGCGAGCTGTTCCAGTTCCCGGCGGCAGCGCGGGCGTTGCGCGCCATTGCACACAGCAAGGGCGAGGCCTTCTACCGTGGCGAGATTGCGGCGGCGCTGGCGCGCTTCAACACGGAGCATGGCGGTGCCATGACCGAGGCCGATCTGGCGGCCTACCGGCCCGAGTGGGTCAAGCCGATCGGCAAGAACTACCGCGGCTATACGCTGCATGAGATTCCGCCCAACGGCCAGGGCATCGCGGCCCTGATAGCCCTGGGCATCCTGCAGAACTTTGACCTCACGGGCCGGCCGGTTGACGGTGTGCAGGCCCAGCATCTGCAGATTGAGGCCATGAAGCTGGCCTTTGCCGATACCTACCGCTATGTCTCGGAGCGCGGCACGATGGAAGTGAGCCCCGAGCAGATGCTCGATGACGCCTACCTGGCCAGCCGGGCGAAGTTGATCGACCCGAAGAGGGCCCAGCAGTTCGGCGCCGGCAACCCGGTGCGCGGTGGCACCATCTACCTCACCGCCGCCGACGCCTCCGGCATGATGGTGAGCTTCATCCAGAGCAACTACATGGGTTTCGGCTCGGGCTGCGTCGAGCCAACTTTTGGCATCAGCCTGCAGAACCGCGGCCACAATTTCCACCTGGACGCTGCCAGCCCGAATGTGGTGGCGCCGGGCAAGCGGCCCTTCCACACCATCATCCCCGCCTTCCTCACCCAAGGCGGCACGCCGGTGATGAGCTTTGGCGTGATGGGCGGCAACATGCAGCCGCAAGGCCATCTGCAGACCTTGGTGCGCATGCTCGACTACGGCCAGAGCCCGCAGGCGGCCTGTGACGCGCCGCGCTGGCGCTTCAACCAGGGCCTGGAGCTCAATGTCGAATCGGCCATGCCGGCGGCCACGGTGCAGGGCCTCTCAGACCTGGGACACCACATGGAAGTGATTCAGGATTCTTACCAGGATTTCGGTGCCGGCCAGTTCATCTGGCGCGCTGGCGCAGACCCGGCCGTGCACGGCTATGTGGCCGCCAGCGACCCGCGCCGCGATGGCCAGGCGGTCGGCTTCTAGCCTGAATCCTGCCTGTTTTTTCAGAGGTAAATCGGTCTGCGAAGCTCATGGAAGAAGCGCGGACCGCTAGAAAATCAATAGCGTCCGGGTTGCTGCTGGCGGTTCTGGGGGCGATCGCTTTCAGCGGCAAGGCGATCATCATCAAGCTCGCCTACCGCCATGGCGTGGATGCGGTGACGCTGATCATGTACCGCATGCTGTTTGCCTTGCCGATCTTCGCCGCCATGGCCGCCTGGGCCAGCCGTGGCCAGCCAGCCTTGAGCCGGCGCGAGTGGTTCGGCGTGCTGGGGCTGGGTTTCTCCGGCTACTACCTGGCGAGCTATCTCGACTTTGTCGGCTTGCAGTATGTTTCGGCCTCGCTGGAGCGGCTGATCCTGTACCTCACGCCCACGCTGGTGCTGCTGCTGTCGCTGGCGCTGTTTGGCCGGCGCATCAGGCCGCCGCAACTGCTGGGCATGGGCATCAGTTACTGCGGCGCCTTGCTGGTGTTCGGGCACGAGATCAGCCTTGCCGGCAGCAACGCGGCGCTGGGCGCGCTGCTGGTGTTCCTGAGCGCCGTGAGCTACGCCTTCTACCTGATCTACAGCGGTGAGATGGTGCAGCGGCTGGGCTCGCTGCGGCTGGTGGGTCTGGCCACCGGCATCGCCTGTCTGCTCTGCCTGGCCCAGTTCGCGCTGCTGCGGCCCTGGAGCGCGGCGCTGGTGGCGCCCGAGGTGCTCTGGCTGTCGGTGCTCAATGCCACGCTGTGCACCGCACTGCCGGTGCTGCTGGTGATGATGGCGATCGAGCGCATCGGCTCCAGCGCCGCCGCGCAGGCCGGCATGGTGGGTCCGATGTCCACCATCCTGATGGGTGTGCTGATCTTGGGTGAACCCTTCACCGCCTTGATCGCGGCCGGCACCGCGCTGGTGATCGCCGGCATCTTTGTGTTCAGCCGCACAGCGCGCTGAAGGGCCAGCCGGCTATTTCTTTTTCTTTGCGGCGGGTGCCGGTTTGGCCGCCGCTGGCGTCGGTGTCGGCGCGGGCGGCGCCACGACCACCGGCCGGTCGGCCATGGCCAACTGCTCCATGCGCTGTGCCAAGCTAACCGCCGGCTTGCCGCTGAGCGCGTCCAGCCGGTTGCCCATGGCCAGTTCCAGCTGGTCGAGCCGGGCCTGCGCCGGCGGATGGGTGCTGATGGACAGCGTGAAGGCGGCGTTGTCGGGCGTGACCGTGCGCAGCTGTGCCAGCACCGCCACCAGACCATAAGGGTCGAAACCAGCACGGGCGGCGAGCGCCACGCCCGAGCGGTCGGCCTCGAACTCGTCTTCCTGGTCCAGGCCCTTGGAGTAGATGTCCTTGCCCAGCGCCAGCAACTGCGAGGACAGGCCAGCGCCGATGTCCTTGCTCAGCTGGGATGCCACCAGCTGGGTCAGCATGCCGGCGCGCGCCGTCTTGCGGATTGCCTTGAGGTGGTGCTTCTCCGCCACGTGGGTGATCTCGTGCGCCAGGATGCCGGCCAGCTCCGCCTCGTCGACCCGGTCCACCAGTCCCTTGGTGACGAACACATAACCGCCGGGTGCCGCGAAGGCGTTGACGCCGGGATCGTCCAGCACGCCGAAGGTCCAGGGCAATTGCGGGCGCACCGACTGCAGGCTGATCCAGCGACCGAGCTGGTTGACGTAGCGCTGCAGCGCCATGTCGGGATGCAGCGGCTTGCGGCCCAGCAGCACGGCGGCGAGCTGGCGGCCGATCTCGATCTCCTTGGGCTGGTCGATCTGCTCCACGGGCTGGGTCAGCATACCCAGCAGATCACCGACCTGGTTGGCCGCGGCCGGGTTGGCATTCGGCATGGCGGCGGGTGCACCC
>JANMKM010000514.1:0-2351 GCA_031372035.1 Rhodoferax sp.
GGTGGATTGCGACAGGGCCTCGGCAAAAACCAGGTTGGTCAAGGCGTCGGCGTCGCCGCCACCGTATTGACCTTCGAACATCAGGCCCAGCAACCCTGCCTGGCCCATGCGGCGCAGTACCGCCCGCGGCACCAGGCCCTGCTCGTCCCAGGACTGCCCATGCGGCTCGACTTCGCGCGCCAGGAAGCGTGCCACCTGTTCACGCAGCAGTTCGTGCTCCGGGGTGCTGTAGATGCTGTCCACGACTTGGAGCCTGGGTTCTTACATCCGGAACACGCCAAAGCGGGTATCCGGAATCGGCGCATTGAGCGTCGCGGACAGGCCCAACGCCAGTACCCGGCGGGTATCGGCCGGGTCGATCACGCCGTCGTCCCACAACCGGGCGCTGGAATAGTAGGGATGAGACTGGTGCGCGAACTGGTCCAGCACCGGCTGCTTGAACGCGGCTTCCTCCTCCGCGCTCCAGCTGCCGCCGCGGCCCTCGATGCCATCGCGCCGCACCGTAGCCAGCACGCCAGCCGCCTGCTCGCCGCCCATCACGCAGATACGGGCGTTCGGCCACATCCACAGGAAGCGCGGCGAGTAGGCCCGGCCGCACATGCCGTAGTTGCCAGCGCCAAAGCTGCCACCCACGATCACCGTGAACTTGGGTACCTGGGCCGTGGCCACCGCCGTCACCATCTTGGCGCCGTTGCGGGCTATGCCCTCGTTCTCATACTTGCGCCCGACCATGAAACCCGTGATGTTCTGCAGGAAGATCAGCGGTATCTTGCGCTGGCAGCACAGCTCGATGAAGTGCGTGCCCTTGAGCGCCGATTCGGAGAACAGGATGCCATTGTTGGCAATGATGCCCACGGGCATGCCCTCGATATGGGCAAAGCCTGTGACCAGGGTGGTACCGTAGCGCGCCTTGAACTCATGCAGCTCCGAGCCATCGACGATGCGGGCAATCAGCTCGCGTGCGTCGTAGGGCTTGCGGGTGTCCGTGGGGATCACACCATGAAGCTCTTCTGCTGCATATTTGGGAGCGCTCGGTGCTTTCACAGCAAGGCTTGCAGCCTTTTTTGCATTCAGATTCGCGATGGCGGTGCGGGCCAAGGCCAGGGCATGCAGGTCATTTTGCGCCAGGTGGTCGGCCACGCCTGACAGCCGGGTGTGAACATCCCCGCCACCCAGATCCTCGGCGCTGACAATCTCGCCTGTAGCCGCCTTCACCAGCGGCGGGCCACCCAGAAAGATGGTGCCCTGCTCGCGCACGATGATGGTCTCGTCGCTCATCGCCGGCATGTAGGCTCCGCCGGCCGTACAGGAGCCCATGACCACGGCGATCTGCGATATGCCTTCGGCGCTCATGTTGGCCTGGTTGAAAAAAATGCGGCCGAAATGTTCGCGGTCCGGAAACACTTCGTCCTGGTTCGGCAGGTTGGCGCCACCCGAATCCACGAGATAGATGCAGGTGAGCTTGTTTTCTCGTGCCACTTCCTGGGCCCGCAGATGCTTCTTCACCGTCATCGGGTAGTAGGTGCCACCTTTGACCGTGGCGTCGTTGCATACGATCACGCATTCCACGCCGCTGACCCGGCCAATGCCGGTGATCAGGCCGGCACAGGGCGCACTGTCGCTGCCATCGCGGTCCGGGTACATGCCCAGCCCGGCCAGGGGCGACAACTCCAGGAACGGCGTGCCCGGATCCAGCAGCATCTGCACCCGCTCCCGCGGCAGCAGCTTGCCACGCGCCGTGTGCCGGGCACGGGCGGTCTCGCCGCCACCGAGAAAGCTCTGTTCCAGCTTGGCCCGCAGGTCCCGCACCAAACCCTGCATCGCCGCAGCATTGGCCTGGAACTCGGCCGATCGGGCGTTGAGTCTTGTCTCCAGAATCATCTTCTTGCTTTCAAGTCGGGCTCACACCGCCACACTGTAGCCGCCATCGACCGGAATGGCGGTACCGGTGACGAAATCCGATGCCTCGCTGGCGAGAAACACCGCCACGCCGGCCAGGTCGGTGTCACGCCCCCAGCGCCCGGCTGGCGTGCGCGCCAGCACCCGCTCGTTCAGCCCGGAAACCTGGGTGCGCGCAGCGCGGGTCAGGTCGGTGTCGATCCAGCCCGGCAACACCGCATTGACCTGGATGTTGTCCGCAGCCCAGGCCACCGCCAGCGAGCGCGTGAGCTGGACCACACCGCCTTTCGATGCACCATAGGCCGGCGCAAACGATGCGCCGAAGATGGACAGCATCGAGCCGATGTTGATGATCTTGCCGCCCTGTTTCTTCAGGTGCGGATAGGCCGCCTTGGAGCACAGGAAGGCGCTGCTCAGGTTCACGTCCAGCACCGCGCGCCACTCCTCCAGCC
>JANMKM010000144.1:0-3468 GCA_031372035.1 Rhodoferax sp.
GGTAGGCGTGCTCATACATGTCCAGCGCCAGAATCGGCACACCGCCAGCCAGCACCTGCGTGTGGTCCGAGGCCCACTGGTTCACCAGCGTGCCATCACGCGGCTGAAACACCAGCAGCACCCAGCCAGAGCCACCGCCCAGCGCCCGACCCATGGCAACGAATTCTTCGCGCCATCGCGCCGCGCTGCCGAAGTTCGCGCTCAAAGCCAGGTCCATCGCCGGAACCATCGGCTTACCGGCGCCGCCCAGGCTGCTGAAGTACAGCTCATGCAGCAGCATGGAATTGCTGGCAATCAGCTCCTCGCGCTTGATGCCATTGAGGGCAAAGCCCGGCATGGTGGCGGCAGGCTGCGCGGCCAGTTGGGCGCGGATGGCGTTGAGGCGTTTGACGGCGCCGCCATAGTTGTTCTGGTGGTGGCTGCGCAGCAGCTTTTCTGACAGGCCCGACAGCGTCGCCGGGTTGAAAGGCAGGTCTTGAATGCGATGGTCCATAGGCACCTCAGGGGATGAAGGGTTTGAGAAATGTCCATGCCAGCCCGGCCAGGCCGGATGCCAGCACGACGGGAATGACACCGACCTTGAACCGGAACAACGCCAGCGCCGCTGCCAGGCCGATGGCGGCCGAGGCCCATTCGAAGTGGCCGGCCAGCCCCATGGGGCAGAGCACGTGGTAGGCAAAGAAAACTGCCAGATTGGCAATCACGCCCACCACCGCGGCCGTGATGCCGGTCAACGGCGCCGTGAATTTCAGGTTGCCATGCGTCGATTCAATGAACGGCCCGCCCAGCAGGATGAAACAGAACGAAGGCAGGAAGGTGAAGAAGGTCACCACCGCCGCGGCCACGGCACCTGACAGGAACAGTGCGTCGGCACCGAAGATGGCCCGGGTCCAGCCGCCGACAAAACCGACGAAGGACACCACCATGATCAGCGGCCCCGGCGTGGTTTCCCCCAGCGCCAGTCCGTCGATCATCTGGCCGGCCGTGAGCCACTGGAAGTGCTCTACCGCGCCCTGGAACACATAGGGCAGCACGGCGTATGCGCCGCCAAAGGTGAGCAGCGCGGCTTTGGTGAAGAACCAGGCCATCTGCGTCAGCACTGCGTCCCAGCCGTACAGCGCCACCAGGCCGCCCATGCCCGCCAGCCAAAGACCCAGGCTCACCACCAGCACCCGGGCAAAACGGCCCCAGGTAAACATGGCGTGTGGCGGCGTTGGCGTGTCGTCATCAATCAGCGCCGGGCCTGATGACCGGGCGGCGCTGCCGTGGCCTGTACCAGCCTGGAAGCGTGCCGGCGCCACGCGCCCGCCAATGTAGCCGATAACGCCTGCAGCCAGCACGATCAGCGGAAACGGCAGCTGCAGCGCAAAAATGGCAACAAAGGCAGCCACGGCAATGCTCCACAACCAGGCGTTCTTCAGCGCCCGCGAGCCCACCCGCCAGGCCGCATGCACCACCAGCGCGGTGACCGCCGGCTTGATGCCGTAGAACACGCCGGCAATCGCCGGCACGTTGCCAAAGGCCATGTAGACCCAGGACAGGCCAACCAGGATGAACAACGATGGCAGCACGAACAGGGTGCCGGCCACAATGCCGCCCCAGGTGCGGTGCATCAGCCAGCCGATATAGACCGCGAGCTGCTGCGCCTCCGGCCCGGGCAGCAACATGCAGTAGTTCAGGGCATGCAGAAAACGCCGCTCCGAGATCCAGCGCCGGCGCTCTACCAGGTCCTCATGCATGATGGCAATCTGCCCGGCCGGTCCGCCAAAGCTGACGAAGCCGAGCTTGAGCCAGTAGGCGAAGGCTTTGCCGAAGCTGACGGGCTTGGGAGCGGACGTGGGGCTCCCACGCTCCCCCACTGCGTGTGGGTCGCTGCCCTCCGGGAGGGCCTTCGCGCCTTGGGGCGGCCCGGCGGCGCTCATATTCATATCTGACTCCTTGGTTCGTTTGCAGGCTGCGCTTTCACAGCGGCATACAGAGTGTCAAAGAGCCCGCTGGCCGCGGCCAGCAACGCGTCGTCGCCGGCATGCTGGGCCTGCAGGCCGCGCACCAGGGTCTCGACCCCGGCGGCCTCGTCCAGCGGGGTGCCTCCCACATCGATGTAGTGCACCAGTTCGCCCAGGCGCCGGATAGCGGGGTCGCCGTCCAGGCCGAAGCTGCGCGCCAGCACCTCGAAAGTCACCAGATCACCCACGTGGCTGAAGCGGGCGTTGTCGAAGTCAAAGCCCAGGGCCGACTTCGGGCACCTGCGGCTGTCTTTCAGCCACAGGAAGGTGGGTTTGGCGTCGATGAAGCGTTGGATCAGCCAGGCGCTGCCCAGGCGGTCCACCCAGGGCCGTTGGCGCGTGGCCCAGGTCCGGCCCTGGTAATCCGCCACTGCCTGCGGCGCCACGCTGTCGTTGGCCGCTCTGGGCTCGTCCGGCGACAGATGGCGTTCGATGTCACGCCGCAAAGCGGCCAGAGCCGCAGTGGCCTTGGTCAGCGCCGGCCCGGGAAAGAAGTCACCAGATTGCAGTGCTTGCAATTGCTGCTCCAGGCCGCGCAACAGCTTGTGCAGTTCCGCCTCGCTGCCAGTGCGGATGGCAGCGCGCGCCTCCTTCACTGCCTGCTGCAGCTCGACATACAGGTCGGAGCGGTCAAACAGGGCCCGGAACGACGCCTCCTGCGCCGCATTCCGGGCCGTCAGCTCCAGCATGTGGCTTTCCGCGCCGCCGTCCTGGATCAGGCGTTCGATCTCCCGCAACGCCGGCGCAGTGGGCGCCGCGGCCGGCAGCAGGTACACACCCTCGCGCAGCGTGCCGGCGCCCGTGGCCTTGAGCGAGCGCCACACCCGTACGCGCAGGGCGCTGGGGTGCGTGGGCAGGGTCGCTGTAAGTACCAGCCAGGTTTTCATGTATCAATTATCACACACCGTGATAAATGCTACACGCAATATGTACACAAGCTGTCGTCGCAGCCCGGACAGAGGTCACAACAGCGCGAAAAGGCTCATGGATAAAGCACGGACAGCTACCAGAACAATAGCACCCGGGTAGCTACAATTTGTTCATGGGTACCATTCTTCAAAACATACCGGCCGGCCAGAAGGTCGGCATTGCATTCTCCGGCGGCCTGGACACCAGTGCCGCGCTGCACTGGATGCGCAACAAAGGGGCCGTGCCCTATGCTTACACCGCCAACCTGGGCCAGCCGGACGAACCCGATTACGACGAGATTCCGCGCAAGGCCATGCAGTATGGCGCCGAGGCCGCACGGCTGATCGACTGCCGCTCGCAGCTGGTGGCTGAAGGCATTGCCGCGATGCAGTGTGGCGCCTTCCACATCAGTACCGCCGGCGTCACCTACTTCAACACCACGCCCATCGGCCGGGCAGTGACCGGCACCATGCTGGTCTCGGCGATGAAGCAGGACGACGTCAACATCTGGGGCGACGGCAGCACCTACAAGGGCAACGACATCGAGCGCTTC
>JANMKM010000166.1:0-5419 GCA_031372035.1 Rhodoferax sp.
CGCTTGAGCGAGGGGTTAGGCCTCATTGGAAGAATGCATGAGAGCGGGTAATCGTTAACGCGCTTGTACGGAGACGAACTCAACTAGGTCCGCAACACTCCTCTGCGTTTGTGCACCATTCGCTACATTGCGATTGGTACAGCCGCGCCCTTTGCAAGCCAACTTTTCAAAGAAAGTTGCGCTAGGTTGATCCCAGCCGTGGGTTGCGTCTGGATACAAGGTCACCGACATTACTTTGCGCTGTGGCTCAGGAACAAGGGAGACGAGCTCATCGCAGACTTTCGGATCTCGATCGTCATAGTCGTCCTTGCCGCCAGCAAAAATTCGAACCGGAGCTCCGGTCCATCTGACTAGAAAGTCGCTTGGCAAGTCCGCAGTAGCCCGCCCGGCTTTGGCAAACGCTGCATATCCGTAGCAGAGCGGGTAAAACGGCGCGTGGGCAGCAAATCGAGTGCCGGTCCCTTGCCCAAACCGTTCATAGGCCCAAGACGTGGCTGAAGTCAAAGCAAGAATCCCACCGAAGGAAAAGCCTGCCACCGACACGCGCTCGGGATTGATGTTCTGCTGAGGTCCCAAGAACCGCAGCGCATCGTAGAGATTTTGCAGGTAGCCCATTCGTGTTGGAGCGCGCTCAGCTTCGTTTTTGAACAGACGCAGTTCGAGCGTCGCGAACCCTGCCTGATTGAGTGCCTTCGCGTACTGGCTAGTGACGGGAACTTCCCAGCCCCAGCCCGCATGAATCAGGATGACAGCTGGATTCGGCTTGTCGGTCTTTGCGTCCACCGGTTGGGCAAAGAGGCCTTCTACAAAGGGTTGACCATTGACAGGAGCCGAAGTCGGAATTCGCAGAATGTCTTGGGCCTTGGCTCCGGAACACACAACAAGCGAAAGTGCTGCAAGCATGCTTGCCAGAATGCGTGTCGCAATTGCCTGCGCCGCGAGTTTAGTAATAGGCATTGATTCTCCTGATCATACGAAGGGGACTTGTTGATGAGGCCTAACGCCGCCGCTCAGCCGACGCCGAAGGCGGTCGGATGCAGCGGCCTGTTAAACGCTGACGTCTGCAAATCACTATGCATTCAATTCCAAAAACAACGCCACGCCAAGTTTCGTTGAGCAATACGTACGCGACAGCTCGTACATCTCACGTGTCAACGGCACGACCTCGCAGTCCTGCAAGCCCTTTGATTTTAGAAATCCATTGGCGCCCGCAATTGTGAAGAAGGACGGCAGATAGCTTGCCTTGCCATCGTACTTCACGTAGACCAACGACGCTTCGACTCCGCCCACGAAGCGAGCCACGTAAATGCGGCCAAGGCCATCAGTTGTTTCGCGCATGCGGTCGAGCATAGCCATACCGACGTTTAACGTTCGAGGCAACCGGACCGCAACACTCGCGGCGAAGCCGCATCCTGCTGTTGTGGTTCCGCGTTGGCCGACATGTTAAAGCTCATCATCGCGTAGGCTCAATACTTCTACAACTTCGCAGCTTGCGGTGCGCCGTGCGCCCTCGACAAAGAACCCTTTCGTACCCACTTGAATGCGGCGCTTGTGCTCTGAACGTAGCTCCGCGTTTAAGACATACATGTCCGCGGCTCCTTCGGCAAGCACAGGCTGCGTCTCGGGAAGAACGGTCCCATCGATAGATAGAAACTCCGGCCAAATGCACCAAATTCCGTCCTCGGATGGATCGTCCTCTGCGTATAAAAAGTCTGAGCGTATGTGCTGAAACGGAAGCGACGATCGTCCGCCTTCAGCTTCACTCAGAAAGCGATACCTCACGCGAAAGTCGGGCGCCCTACCGGTCCGATCACGATAGGAAAGGGGTTGCATCTGAGCTTTAACGCCGGCCGTGAGTGGACCACAACGGCGCACTCTGATGTGAAGAATGGCAGGAGCGCGTCCTGCCGTTGTGGATCCAATCGACGAACCTGTTAAACATCATTCTCGTTTTCCAGCTCATCCCATCGCATAACCCGAGGCCACACATCGTCACTGTGGCCTGCAAGCGCATACAGCGATAGTCCCAACACTCGAAAGAATAGCGGACCGTCCCCAGTGCCTTTAACGAGCACGAACGGTCGACCCTCGTCGTACTCCATGGATGTCTTGACCTCCTCAGCGGTGGTCTGCAGCAACACTTGGTACTCGTGCCCAGAAACGAACTCGGCCCACCCAGACATCTCCGCCGCAAGATCGGTAGGCAAAGAGAAGTATGAGTCAATGTAAACGGCGCGCGAAGGCATGATGTTTAACGTCGGACGTGAGCGGGCAACAACGGTATACCCCGGCCCGAAGAATGGCGAAAGCGTTGCCTGCCGTTGTGGGTCCGTTCGACGGACATGTTATCCATCGATCCTGCCCCGCACGGCACGCGCGGTGCTAGACTGAGACCTATGAATGCGCGCGTAGACCACCTTCTGGACGAGGTTCTCGGCCTTCCAGTCGAGGAGCGCTCAGCCTTGGCGGTTGCACTACTTGATAGTCTCGAGACGGCCGACGAGGCAACGGTCTCTGACCTGTGGCGCGCCGAGGTGAACCGGCGCCGCGCTGAGTTGCGTGCGGGGCGAGTGCAAGCCGCTCCGTGGGCTGATGTTCGACAGCGCCTCAGTTCCCTGTGAATTCCTTCGAGGTTGAAGTACTGCCCGATGCGGAGGCAGAGGCGCGCGAGGCGTTTCTCTGGTATTTCGATAGAAGCCCAATGGTCGCAGACGCATTTCGCGTTGAACTGTTTGACGCCATCGATGGTTTGACCGTCACGGCCAGGGACTGGCCAGAAAACGAGGATGGCACGCGGCACTATCATCTCAGGCATTTCCCGTACACGGTCATGTACGAGGTCAATGGCCGGAATGTGATCGTCTTTGCGATTGCGCATCAACGTAGGCGCCCAGGATACTGGCGGGATCGCTGAGACATCAAGCCCCCTTTGCTCGACGGATAACTTTGATGTAGCCGGTGAATCCGCTGGAACCCGCAGGTTGCTGCGAAATAACATGGCCGGGCAGATCGCAAAAGGCTGATTGAAATCATGGTGATGGATCGCTATACTGTATAAATGTACAGGTATACTGATTCTGCCAAAGTCGCCGTCCCGGTGTTGCAGTCAACCCGCCTGCTCGATCAGTTGCGGGAGCAGGTGCGCTATTTGCACTATAGCCTGAAGACCGAAAAGGCCTATGTGTACTGGGCCCGTTTTTTCATCCGCTGGCATGGGCGGCATGGGGCCATGCGGCATCCGCGCGACATGGGGCAGGCCGAGGTGCAGGCCTTCCTTACCATGCTCGCCAATGAGCGTCAGGTGTCGCCGGCAACGCACCGCCAGGCCCTGAACGCATTGCTTTTTCTGTATAAGCAGGTGCTGGGGCAAGACCTGCCCTGGATGCAGGCCATCGGCCGCCCGCCCGAGCGCAAACGCTTGCCCGTGGTGCTGACGACCGATGAAGTGCGCGATCTGCTTGCGCTGATAGACGGGCCGGAAGGCATCCTGGCCCGGCTCCTGTACGGCACCGGCATGCGTCTGGCAGAAGGCCTGGCCCTGCGCGTGAAAGACATCGACTTTGACCGCGGCGCTGTCATCGTGCGCAGCGGCAAAGGTGACAAGGACAGGGTTGTCATGCTGCCGCGTTCATTGCAGACGCCCATGCGTGAGCAACTGGCGCGTTCGCGCGCCTTGTGGGCGGCGGACCGTGCGGCGCAGCGCAGCGGGGTTCACATGCCGCACGCGTTGGCCGCCAAATACCCGCGCGCGGGTCAGGCATGGGCCTGGCACTGGGCGTTTCCCGCCGAAGCACCGTCGGTGGATCCCCAGTCGGGTGAGTTCCGCCGGCACCACATGTTTGAAGAGCGTCTGGGTCGCCGGCTCAAACGTGCGCTTATGCAGACCGGTATTGCCAAGCACGTCACGGTCCACACACTGCGGCACAGCTTTGCCACCCACCTGCTGCAGTCCGGCACCGACATCCGCACCGTGCAGGAGCTGCTGGGCCACTCGGACGTGAGTACCACCATGATCTACACCCATGTGCTCAAGGTGGCCGCAGGCGGCACGGCCAGCCCGCTGGACCGGCTGGCAACGCAGACGGTTTGAAGCGCGGCGATTGCCCTGGCCCGCAGGAAAATCCTGACTCCTGTATTGCCGACAGCCAAAGGCAACTGCCCGCCCATGGCTTCGCCCATCAGCTTCGCCCGCCAGCGTTATGGCGACCGGCATTTCCCGCCAAAATGGCCCTGACATGTCGAAAATGCATACGCAATTCGACATGGAACCATATTGGCGCCCAAGCCACCCGTTCAGGCACCATTTCGGGCAGTTTTCACTCACAAAAAAGGCCGAAAGCCGCATGGGGTGGCTACAGGCCGCTACACAATAAGTAGCAATCCGTCGCCCGCCCGGCCTCAGCCGGTATTGCGCAACCCGGCCGCAATGCCGTTGATCGAGATGTGGATGCCACGCTGCACCCGCTCGTCGCCCTGGCCGGCGCGGTGCCGGCGCACCAACTCCACCTGCAGGTGGTGCAGCGGGTCGATGTAGGGGAAGCGGTGCCGGATCGAGCGTTGCAGGGCGGCGTTGTTGGCCAGGCGCTGGCGCTCGCCGGTGATGCGGGCCAGCGCGTCGGCCGTGCTGTGCCACTCCTGCTCGATCATGGCAAAGATGCGGTTGCGGGAGCGCGCGTCCTCCACCAGCTCGGCATAGCGCGAGGCCAGCGCCAGGTCGCTCTTGGCCAGCACCATGTCCATGTTGCTCAGCAGGGTGCGGAAGAACGGCCACTGCCGGTACATGCGCTGCAGCAACGCCAGCCGGGTGGCCTTGGCGGCCGTGCCGCCGCTCTTGCCCTCGGCGTTGAGAAAGCCTTGCACAGCGGTGCCAAAGCCGTACCAGCCGGGCAGGGTCAGGCGGCACTGGCCCCAGCTGAAGCCCCAGGGTATGGCGCGCAGGTCCTCGATGCGCTGGCTGGCCTTGCGCGAAGCCGGGCGCGAGCCGATGTTCAGCTCGGCAATCTCGCGGATCGGTGTGGAGCTGAAAAAGTAGTCGGTAAAGCCCGGGGTCTCGTACACCAGGGCCCGGTAGGCCGCCATGCTGCTGGCCGAGAGCTCGGCCGCGGCTTTGAGGAAATGCGCAGTGGCCGGCTTGGTGGCCTGCAGCATGGTGGCTTCCAGCGTCGCTGCCACCAGCGTTTCCAGGTTGCGCCGGCCGATCTCCGGGTGGGAGTATTTGGATGCGATCACCTCGCCCTGCTCGGTCAGGCGGATCTGCCCGCGCACGGTACCGGGCGGCTGCGCCAGGATGGCCTGGTAGCTCGGGCCGCCGCCGCGGCCCACCGTGCCGCCGCGGCCGTGGAACATGCGCAGGCGGATCGGCGTGGCACCCGACAGCGCCAGTTCGTCAAACAGCTCCACCAGCGCAATCTCGGCCCGG
>JANMKM010000518.1:0-2121 GCA_031372035.1 Rhodoferax sp.
CCCTACCTGCGCGGCTTCACCCGGCTCTACCAGTTGCACGTGACGCAGGCCCACGAAGGCTGCGACCTGGACTTCCTGCAAGGTACCCAGCCGACGCCGGAGCCGGCCATTTACTGACACTGAACGGACCTTTCATGCACAACCCTTTCAAGCATATGCTGGCGCGTACCGACCTGCCAGCCGGCTACCCGGTCGGCACCTTCGCGATGGCAGCCTCGCCATTGATCGCCGAGGCGCTGGGCCACGCGGGCTTCGACTGGGCGGTGGTCGACATGGAACACACGCCACTGGACCTGTCCGACCTGGTGCACATGCTGCAGGCCATCGCCGGCACGCCCATGCAGGCGGTGACGCGCCTGCCGTGGAACGATACGGTGATGGTCAAGCGGGTGCTCGATGCGGGCGCCCAGACCCTGATGTTTCCGTTTGTGCAGACCGTGGAAGAGGCCCAAAAGGCCGTTGCCGCCTGCAAGTACCCGCCGCAGGGCTTACGCGGCATGGCCGCAATGAGCCGCGGTTCGCGATTCGGCACGGTGAAGGACTATTTCAAGGTCGCCAATCAGGGCGTGAGCGTGCTTGTGCAGATCGAGACTCCTGAAGCCATGGGGCGCATCGACGCCATTGCCGCAGTGGAAGGTGTCGACTCCATCTTCATGGGACCGGGCGACCTGAGCGGCGCCATGGGACACACCGGGAACCCGATGCACCCGGAAGTGGTGGCGCTGATGGCCGCGGGGGTCAAACGCGTGCATGCCGCAGGCAAACCGGTGGGAACCGTCGGAGGCACGGCCGAGGCCGTGGCCACCTACCGTGCCGCCGGGTTCGACTACATCGGTGTGGCCTCGGATGCCGGACTGATGATGCGCCAATGCGCCGCCGTGCTCTCGGCCATCCGCGCGCAGGACATCAAGATCGACACCTCAGGGTACTGAAATGGGAACCCGACACACCGACACCCGACCTGCAAAGCCAGCGCTTTCGCGCCGCGGCCTGCTGCTTGCGGCAGCCGCTGGCACAGCCGCATGGACCTGCGGAATTCACCCCGCTGCGGCGCAGACCTGGCCGGCCCGGCCGATCCGCCTGATCGTCGGATTCCCGCCCGGCGGCGGCATCGACATCGTCGCGCGCAACCTGCAGCCTGGTCTGCAGGAAGCGCTCGGACAACAGGTGATTGTCGAGTACAAGCCGGGCGCCGGCGGTGTGCTGGCCGCGGGTGAACTGGCACGCGCGGCACCGGACGGCTACACCCTGCTGGTGGCCAACCTCGGGCCGTTTGTGCTGGCGCCAAACATGATGGCCAAACGACCCTTCGACGCCATCAGGGACTTCACCTGGATTGCCCAGACCTCTGGTGCCGGCTACATCGCCGCGGTGCCAGCGAATCATCCCGCCAATACGCTGGCCGAGTTTGTCAGCTGGGCCAAAGCCAACGGCGACAAGGCCAACTACGCGTCCGGCGGCAGCGGCTCGATCACCCACCTCAACGGTGAACTGCTGAATCAGGCTGCCGGTACAAAGCTGGTGCATGTGCCTTACAAGGGTTCTGCGCCGGCGGTGCAGGACCTGATCGGTGGGCAGACCCACCTGCTGGTGGACGTCGCCTCGGTGTTGCTGCCACAGATCCAGGGGGGCCGGCTCAAGCCCATTTACGTCACCGAGCCTCAGCGTATGGCGCAGTTGCCCCTTGTCGCCACGGCGCGCGAGTCCGGCTTCCCCGCGCTCGAGACCTCTGGCTGGCAAGGCCTCGTAGGCCCGGCCGGTATCCCCAGGGACGTCGTCAACAAGGTGGCGAAGGCGGTGCGCGACACGCTCGCCAAGACGGATGTGCGCCAGAAATTCGTGCAATCCGGCTCCAGCGTGATCGAGCGCGGGCCGGAGGAATTCAGCGCCTACATCGCCGCCGAGGTGGCGCGCTGGGTGCCCGTGATTCGCGCTTCCGGCGCAACGCTGGACTGACACGAAGGTTGAAGAATCGATGCAGAAAAAAATCCGATACGCGCTGATTGGCTGCGGCAGCATGGGCCGCGAACACATCGAGAACATCAAGACCCTCGACGGCACCGAGATCGTGGCGCTGGCCGACCCGGCTGCAGCGAGTCTCGCCGCGGCGCAGGCGATCAC
>JANMKM010000209.1:0-5062 GCA_031372035.1 Rhodoferax sp.
GACCGCCGGCGGCTATTCGTGCCTGTACAACCTGCTGGGCTACCCGGCCGGCGTGGTGCCGATCACCCGCGTGGCCGAAGCCGAGCAGGAGGGGCGGCCGGCCTCACGCGACCGGATCGAGGCCCTGGCGCGCATGGTTGAGCAGGGCAGTGCCGGCCTGCCCATCGGCGTGCAGGTGGTGGCGCGGCCCTGGTGCGAACATGCGGCGCTGGCCGCCATGCAGGTGCTGGAAACGGCAGCCCAGGGCCGGCCGGGCTATCCGCAGTTGCCGCCGCTTTGAAGCCAGGCTTTGCGGTGCCAGAATGCAGACAGATTTCCAACGCCCATCACCGAAGCCCGCGCGGCTCCCTGCCATGAACAAATTGCTGCTTTCTGCTGTGCTGCTGCTGGCGTCGATGCTGCCTGCTGGCGCCGCCACGGCCGACCCGCCACCGTTCAAGGTGCAGATCCTGGAAGAGGGCGTGTTTGGCAAGCCGCAGGGCATCGTCAACCTGCCTGCGCCGGGCACAGCCGCCGGCAAGAAAGGCGAGCATGACGAGGTCCGGCTGCTGGTCGCCACGCGCCGGCTCAAGGCCGAGCTGGGTGCCACCTTCGGCTTCCGCTACAAGCTCACGGGCATGCCGCGCAATAAGGAGATGCTGTTGGAGATGCGCGCCGTGCATCCGCCGATGAAGGGTCCTGGTGGCAAGACCAGCGAGATCAGTGTTGCGCCGATCGAGGTCTTCTCCACCGATGGCAGCTACGAGGACGACATCATCTACACCCTGGCCGAACCTTTCGAGGTCCTGCCCGGGCGCTGGCTGTTGCAGATCACCTACCAGGGCAAGCAGCTGATGTCGCGCGAGTTCACGCTGGAGTAACCGCACCGGAGCTGTCCCCATGAACGCACCCCAAACCCTGTCCCGCTGGAGCCACCCAGGCTCCAGCCGCGTGCCCTTCTGGGCCTATACCGATGCCCAACTGCACCAGCGCGAGCTGGAGCGCATCTTCTACGGTGCGCACTGGTGTTACGTCGGCCTGGAGGTGGAGATACCCAAGCTGGGCGACTACAAGCTCAGCCAGGTGGGCGAGCGCCAGGTCATCATGGTGCGGGACCGGGGCGGCATCAGGGTGGTCGAGAACCGCTGTGCCCACCGCGGCGTGCGCTTCTGCCAGCAGCCACATGGCAATGCCCGCAGCTTCGTCTGCCCCTACCACCAGTGGACCTACAAGCTCAATGGCGATCTCGCCGGCCTGCCGTTCAGAGACGGCGTGAAGGAAGGCGACTGCGTCAATGGCGGCATGCCGGCCGACTTTGACCTGAAGCAGCATGGCCTGACCCAGCTGCGGGTGGCGGTACTGCACGGCCTGGTGTTTGCCAGTTTTGACGCCGACGCACCGGCGCTGGAGGACTACCTGGGGCCCGAGGTGCTGCCCTGGGTGGAGCGCATCTTCAAGGGCCGCACGCTGACCCTGCTGGGCTACAACCGGCAGCGCATTCCGGGCAACTGGAAGCTGATGATGGAGAACATCAAGGACCCCTACCACCCGGGTCTGTTGCACACCTGGTTCGTCACCTTCGGCCTGTGGCGCGCCGACCAGAAGTCGCGTATGGTGATGGATGCCCACGGCCGCCACGCCGTGATGATCTCGCGCCGCAACGATGCGGCACCGGCGCGCAGCGACGTCACGGCCGGCGTCACCAGCTTCAAGGCCGACATGGCGCTGCATGACGACCGCCTGCTCGACGTGGTGCCGGAAGCCTGGTGGACCATTCCCGACCCGGCGCAACCAGGCACGAGCATCACGCCCACGGTGACCATGATCACGCTGTTCCCCAGCCTGGTGATCCAGCAGCAGGTGAACTCGCTCAGCACCCGCCACATCGTGCCCGACGGCGCCGGCAGCTTTGATTTCATCTGGACCCATTTCGGCTTCGCTGATGACACGCCCGAGATGCAGCGCCGGCGCCTGCGCCAGGCCAACCTGTTCGGCCCGGCCGGCTTTGTCAGCGCCGACGACGGCGAGGTGATCGAGTTCAGCCAGCAGGGCTTCGCCCAATGGGGTGACTCCGGCAGTACCCTGTGCGAGCTCGGTGGCACCAGCACCGGTGGCGCCGAGCACATGGTGACCGAAACCCTGATCCGCAGCATGTACGGCTACTGGAAGAAGGTGATGGAGGTATGAGCACGGACGCCATGTTTCTGTGCCACCAGATCGATCAACTGAACGCGGCCTACTGCGCGGCGCTGGACGAGAAGCGCTTCGAGCAATGGCCCGACTTCTTCCTGCCGGACGCCAGCTACAAGGTGCAGGCCCGGGAGAATTTCGACCGGGATCTGCCGTTGGCGCTGATTGCGCTGGAGAGCCAGGGCATGATGCGGGACCGGGTTTATGGCGTGACCCAAACCATCTTCCACGGCCCCTACTACATGCGCCACATCGTCAGCCCGGCCCAGGTTCATGGCCAGCAGGATGGCGTGGTCCGGGCCCAGGCCAACTACGCCGTGTTCCGCACCAGGCCTGGTGGCGTGAGCGAGGTCTACAACGTCGGCCGCTACATCGACGAACTGGTCGACACACCCGAGGGTATGCGCTTCAAGAGCCGCCTGTGCGTCTACGACAGCGAGATGATCCTGAACTCGCTGATCTACCCCATCTAATTGGGGTCAGGTTCCAATTGTTTGCCCGGCGCAGCTATGGCATGCAGCAGCCACCAGGCCGCCAGCAGGCCCAGCGCAATGCCCACCGCGTCCGCCACCACATCCGCCGCATCGGCCGTGCGCCCGGGCACGAAGGATTGCAGCACCTCGATCAGGATGCCGTATACCACCAGCAGTGCCGCGATCACGGCAGGTTTGCTCCGTGCCGGACTGAAGGCAAGCATCGCGGCGCCGGCCAGCGATGCGAAGGCCAGGATGTGGTTGGCCTTGTCCCAGCCGGTGTCGATCTGCGGTGGCGGGTCGGGCGTCAGTGCCAGGTAGCTCACCGCCAGCCACAGCAAGCCCAGCAGCGCGCGCCAGCCGCGGCGCGCGGCCAATACCCGGCGCGCAAGCAACATCCGGGAACTGGCGCCGTCGCTCATGGCAGGGGTGTGGGTACGGGCAGGGACATGGCAGTAGCACTGTAGCCGCTGGCATGCCGCTTTCCGCATTGGCGACACACAGCAGGGCCGGGGCGCATACACTTTTGCCCATCGCAAACCTGAACGAGCAAGCGCAACATGCAAACCGCCCGGCTTCTGACCATTGACCCTCAGAATGACTTCATGGACATCTCCGGCGCGGCCCTGCCGGTGGCCGGCGCCACGGCCGACATGGAGCGGGTGGCGGCGCTGGTGGACCGACTGGGGCCGCGATTGACCGATCTGATGCTGACGCTGGACTCGCATGCCAGCTACGGTATCGAGCGCGACACCTTCTGGCTCGATGACGACGGCGTCGGCGTTGAACCCTTCACCCAGATCCACTCGGCCGACATCCTGTCCGGGCGCTACCGGCCGGCGGACAGCAGCCTGAATGCCGAGGTGTTGCGCTATTTACGTGCTCTGGAGGCCGGTGGTCAGTACACGCTGATGGTCTGGCCGGTGCACTGCGTGCTCGGCACCTGGGGCCACAACATCCACACACCGCTGGCCGAGGCCGTCTCGCGCTGGGAGGCCGCGCGTGGCCAGGTGGCGGAGCGCGTGCTCAAGGGCCGCAACCCGATGACCGAGCAGTACAGCGCATTGCGGGCCGAGGTGCCGCGGCCGGATGACCCGCTGACGCAGATGAACGAGGCCTTGCTGGCACGCATGCTGCGCGGCGACGGCCCGCTGCTGGTGGCGGGCGAGGCCCTGAGCCACTGCGTCACCGCCACCATGGACGACGCCTTCGAGCGCATGAAGCCGCAACAGCGTGCCAACGTCATCCTGCTGTCGGACTGCATGAGCCCGGTGGAGGGCTTCGAGGAGGCAGGGCTGGACTTCCTGCGCCGGGCCCAGGCCCAGCAGGCCCAGGTGCTCACCGCCTGGCAGGTGCTGGAGTTGTTTGACGCCACCGGCGCCGGGCCGCTGTAGCGGCTCAGTAGCTGACGCGCCGCGGCCCCAGCAGCCGGGCCGAGGCCAGCGTCGCCACCGCCGACAGCGCAATGCAGGCCCAGATCACCGGCGCATAGCTGCCGATGCGGTCAAACACCGCGCCTGCCACCACCGGCCCGAGCAGGTTGCCGAGTGCGGCGCCGCTGTACAGGGTGCCGATGATGCTGGAGACCGCGCGACTACCGAACAGGTCCATGCACAGCGCCGGCAGCAGCGAGACGATGCCGCCGTAGCTCAGGCCAAACCATAGTGCGAACAGTGCCAGCGCGGTGTAGCCGCCAGCGGCCTGCCACAACAGGTAGGACGCACCCATCGACACCTGCATCAGCACCAGCGTGAGGCTGCGGCCGATGCGGTCCGCCAGCGCGCCGATGGCGAAGCGCCCGACCAGGCTGCCAATGCCGATCAGCCCTACCAGGCCCACTGCCCGCGCTTCATCAATGCCCAGATCGCGGGCCGCGGCCGAAGCATGGGCAAAGGGGATGAACATGGTGGGTGCAGCGGTGAGCGCCGACAGGTAGAGCCACCAGAAGCCCGGGCTGTGCAACGCCTCGCGCAGCGTGGCGCCGGCAGCGGGCGCCTTGCCCGTGCCGCTGGCACCAGGCGCCCGTTTGAGCAGCAGCGTGGCACCCACGCCTACCACCAGCACGCCCAGAGCCAGCAGGCGCAGCGCGTCGCGCCATTGCACGGCGGCGATGGCGGCCGTGGCCAGCAACGGAACCACCAGCGTGCCGGCACCAATGCCGGCGCTGGCAATGCCGGCGGCCAGGCCGCGGCGCTTGCCAAACCAGGGCTGCACACAGGCGATAGATGGCGTGTAGACCAGCGCAATGCCGATACCGATGCCGACGCCATAGGTCAGGTACACGGTGGCCATGGAATGCGCCAGGCTGGTGGCAAACAGACCCGCGGCAATGCACAGCATGCCGGCGCAGCAGACGGCGCGCGGGCCGAAGCGGTCCGCCAGCATGCCGCCGCCAACACCCAGCACAAAGTAGATCAGTC
>JANMKM010000232.1:0-3529 GCA_031372035.1 Rhodoferax sp.
GCTGTGTGCCCGGCGTGTGTTGTGCAGGTTCGCCAGGCCATTGGCCAAGCCGGGGCCGCAGTGCAGCAGGGTGCAGGCGGGCTTGCCGGCCATGCGCCAGTAGCCGTCGGCCATGCCGGTGACCACGTTCTCCTGCAGACCCAGCACGCAGCGCATGCCCACAGCCTGGTCCAGCGCGGCCACGAAATGCATTTCGCTGGTGCCGGGGTTCGCAAAGCAGGTGTCCACACCCGCCGCAAGCAGCGTTTCCACCAGGCTTCTGGCGCCGTTCATGCAAGTCTCCTTGGATTGGTTCGCTGCATTGTGCCGCGCTGCCGCGCCTTCAGCCGAGCCAGCGAAACACCAGCGGCAACAGCAGCGAGGCCAGCAGCACCTGCAGGCCCAGCGCAATGCCGGCGTAGGCGCCGGCGTCCGGGTGCACCTGCAGGGCCCGCGCGGCGCCGATGCCGTGCGAGGCCGTGCCCAGGGCAAAGCCGCGCACCGCCCAGGATCGGATGCCCAGCGCGTCGAACAGATACTTGGCCGAGAGCGCGCCGACCATGCCGGTGATCACGGCAAACACTGCGGCCAGCGCCGGCACGCCACCCATGCGTTCGGCAATGCCCATGGCCACCGGTGCGGTCACGGACTTGGGCGCCAGCGAACGCAGCACATCGGTAGGCAGGCCGAAGGCCCAGGCCAGCGCCACGGCGCTGCCGGCCGCGGCGGCGCCACCGATCAACGCTGCCAGCGCCAGCGCCACGCCGCGGCTGCGCACCTCGGCGCGGCGCAGCCACAGCGGCCAACCCAGCGCCACCACCGCCGGCCCCAACAGCACATGCACGAACTGGGCACCGGCAAAGTAGGTGGGGTACGGCGTGCGCGTGGTCAGCAGCACGCAGCCGATCGCCAGCACCGACCACAGCACCGGGTTGGCCCAGGGCGCGCGCTGCACCCGCTCATACACGGCTTGCGCCAGCACGTAGACCGCCAGCGTGGCCGTCAGGCCGAACAGCGGTGTCGATGACAGGTACACCCACAGCTGGACGAAATCAGCCACGCGCGCCCTCCCCGGCAAGGCACAGGTAGGCGGGCGGCAGCAGGCACTCAGCCATCCACATGCTCCTGCACCAGCTCGCGCGGCAGCAGCGCGCGCAGCACCAGCGCCGTGACCGCCATGCCCACCCAGGTAGAGAGCACGATCACGGCCAGCAGCTGCAGCCCGTACTGCGACACCAGCGCCAGGTGCGTGATCACGCCCACACCCACCGGTACGAACAGCAGCGACAGATGCGCCAGCAGCAGTTCGGCCGCCGCCTGCACCGGTTCACGCACCCAGCCCAGGCTCAAGGCCGGCAGCAACAGCACCAGCCCAACCACCGGCCCGGGTAAAGGCAGCGCCAGCGCTTTCGTCAGGGCTTCACCCGCGGCCTGCAACAGCAGCAGCAGGGCGAGGCCGCGCAGCGCCATCATGAAGTGGCCTGGCGCGGCTTCATATCCGGAACCCCATTGCTACACATTCGGTAGTGCTCCGTGCTTATTCCATCCAGCCTGCGGGCCAATTTGCCTCTCAGGAGCCGGACAGACTGCGCATCTCGGCAATCAGATCGGCCTTGCCCTCGAAGCCGATGCCCGGCAGCTCCGGCATGGTGATGTGGCCCTGCTCCACCCGCACACCGTCGGGGAAGCCGCCGCAAGGCTGGAACAGGTCGGGGTAGGACTCGTTGCCGCCCAGCCCCAGGCCGGCGGCGATGTTCAGCGACATCTGGTGCCCGCCGTGCGGAATGCAGCGGTCCCAGCCCCAGCCATTGGCCTTGAGCATTTCCAGCGTGCGCAGGTACTCCACCAGGCCATAGCTCAGGGCGCAGTCGAACTGCAGCCAGTCGCGGTCCGGCCGCATACCACCATAGCGGATGAGATTGCGTGCGTCCTGCATCGAGAACAGGTTCTCCCCCGTGGCCATGGAGCCAGCGTAGTACTCGGCCAGGCCGGCCTGCAGTGCGTAGTCCAGCGGGTCGCCCGCTTCCTCGTACCAGAACAGGTTGTAGGGGGTGAGAGCCTTGGCATAGGCAATCGCTGTGGGCAGGTCAAAGCGGCCATTGGCATCCACGGCCAGGCGGCAACCCGCGGGCAGCAGCTTGAGGACGTGCTCGATGCGCTGGCAGTCTTCGGCCAGCGGCGCGCCGCCAATCTTCATCTTCACCACGCTGTAGCCGCGCTCCAGGTAGCCCTGCATCTCGGTGCCCAGGCCCTCCAGCCCCTTGCCGGGGTAGTAGTAGCCACCGGCCGCATAAACAAACACCTTCGGGTTCGCCACCAGGCCCTGGCGCTCAGCCAGAAACCGGAACAGCGGCTTGCCCGCGATCTTGGCCACCGCGTCCCACACCGCCATGTCGATGGTGCCCATCGCCACCGAGCGCTCGCCGTGGCCACCCGGCTTCTCGTTGCGAAACATCGCGGCCCAGACCTGGTGCGGGTCGATGTTCTCGCCCGTGGCATCGATCAGACTTTCCGGTGCCGCCTCCAGGATGCGCGGCGCAAAGCGCTCGCGGATCAAACCGCCCTGGCCGTAGCGGCCGTTGGAGTTGAAGCCGTAGCCGATGACCGGCTGGCCATCTCGGATGACGTCCGTCACCACCGCCACCAGGCTCAGCGTCATCTTGGAGAAGTCGATGAAGGCGTTGGCGATGGGCGAGGCAATCGGTGCCGTGCGTTCGAGGATCTGGGTGATGCGCATATGGCCAGCATGCTAACCGCGAGCCTGCCCACGGCCGCCACAGCGCCTTGTTGCAGCCTCCATCACGCCGGGCCCGCACGGTTCTTGCTATGCTTTGTGTACCAGCCGTGCAGCCCTGTGCATGGCCCCAACCAGCAGCAGGATCGAGAACATGGCCTCACTCAATTTCATTGGCGGCGAAAAAGGTGGCGTAGGCAAATCGGTGGCAGCCCGGGTGCTGGCGCAGTATTTCATCGACAAGGGCCAGCCCTTTGTCGGCTTTGACACTGACCGCTCCCACACCTCCTTCACCCGTTTCTATTCCGAGTACGCCTCGCCGGTGATCGTGGACACCTACGAAGGCCTGGACCTGATCGGCGCCGTGTTTGAAGACGCCGAGGTCGCCGACAAGCACAAGAGCGTGATCGTGGACCTGGCAGCCCAGACCGCCGCGCCACTGGCGCGCTGGGTGAAAGACTCGGACCTGCTGACGCTGATGACCGAGCTGGGTGTCACCGTCAACTTCTGGCACCTGGCCGACGCCGGCAAGGACTCGGTGGACCTGCTCAATCGCCTGGTCAACACCTATGGCGTGGGGCCGAACTACATCGTGGTGAAGAACCTGGGCCGCGGCTCCGACTTTTCGCAGCTGGACGAATCGCAGGCGCTGCGCAAGGCCCTGGCACTGGGCGGCGAGCTGATCAGCCTGAACGCCCTGCACGAAGGCAGCATGCGTAAGATCGACCGCCAGAACGCCAGCTTCTGGTCGGCCATCAACACCCGCAACGCCGGCCCCGACGCCCTGGGCCTGCTGGAGCGCCAACGGGTGAAGAG
>JANMKM010000259.1:0-12077 GCA_031372035.1 Rhodoferax sp.
GCGGCCAACCTCTCGGCCACCAGCACACCGCTGGCTTTCACCCTGGACGCCACGGCTCCCAGCGTCGTCACCTCGCAGCCCACCGTCAACGCCACCACCGGTGCGCTGACCTTCGGCTTCACCTTCAGCGAAGGCGTCACCGGTTTTGATGCCTCCGATGTAGCGGTGACGGGTGGCAGCAAAGGCGCCTTTACGGCGACCGACGCCAGCCACTACAGCCTGGTTGTGACACCCACGTCGGCCACCGCACCGGTGTCCGTGGCCGTGGATGTCGCAGCCGGCGCGGCCATCGACACCGCCGCCAACGCGTCCACTGCCGCAGCCCAGTTTGTGGGCTCCTACCTGTACGGTACGGCCGGCGCCGACACATTGACCGTCGGTGCTGCCAAGGATCTGTTGTTCCTTGGAGCTGGCAATGATGTGGTCAAGGTGGCTACGGCAACGGGCTCTACCACGGCAGTGACCGACAAGATCCTGGACTTCGGTGCCACCGACAAGATCGACCTCGCCACGCTGTTGGGCGCCAATGGCAGCCACTACACCTCCAGCACCCTGACCGACGTGGGCAATGGCTTTGTGGAGCTCAAGGGCCTGACGCTGACGCAGGGAGCCACCACAACGACCGTCAAATTCAACGTCCACTTCGACGGTGCGTCCATCGGCAACTCCAGCATCACGGGAGCCGTCATCGACCTGGTCTACAACTACGGCCAGGTGTCTGCAGCTCAGGCTGTGAGCCCCAAGTTCATAGAGACGCAGTTCCAGAGTGAAACCAATGTCTGGTCCAACGTGGTCTCGAACCTGTCCGGCGCCAATTCGAACGGCAAGATCGCGCTGACGGCTTCCTTTGAGCCTGGCAACCCGATCGTCGACGGCACGGGCAAGGTGTTGGCCGTTACCCTGATCGTCAACAGTCTGGTCAGCACTTTCCAGATTGGCCTGGAGTCTCAGGCCGCGGGTGGTACCACGGTCATTACTACCGCGGACAACGTCAACCATGGCGTTGCTGTAGGCGTCACCAAGACCGCTGGGGCTTTGGTGGGAATGCCGGGCGTCCTGGAGATCGTCCCCGATTCCGGTACGCTGGGCACTCCAACCGACAACCAGCTGCACATGGTGTCGAGCTACAGCGCGGGTGAGAATGTCACGCACCTTCAAGTGCGCTACGACACCAATGTGGCACTCGGTACTACGACGCTCAGTGACATCATTGCGCTGGACTTCCACGGCGACGTCACTGCCAACCTTACGCCTGCGAATCTGACGTTCATTTGATGCGATTGCGTTTTCCGTTGCGCACGCGCGCTGTCGCGTGCGTGTTGTCCCTGTCCGCAACGGGCATGTCAGGCGCAAGTGCGCAGGTTCCGGGCAACCCGGCCGTGAAGGCCGGCCCCATTGCCAGCAGCTACGAAGAACTGCGCGTCACCCAGGTGGCGGACCAGTTGATCCGCTACCTCGGCCGGGCCATGGAATGGACCGATCGGCCCGAGTCGCGCGCGCCCATGCCTGCGGTGAGCCCCAAGGTGCGCAAGGCCGTGCTGGCGCACCCGGAGGTGCGGCTGAGCCAGGAGCAGCGGGCAACCGCGTCCCTGGCAACACGTGAAGCCTTTGCCGCATTCCTGCCGCAGGTCTCAGCCAATCTGGAGGCCGGCAGGCGCAGCTTTGACCTGGTCAGCACGCCCTGGGCCGCGGTGCCGGCACATGATGACAATTCCCGGGCGCTGGCTCTGTCTGCCCGGCAACTGCTGTACGACTTTGGCGCTGTCAGCAACCAGGTGGACGCCCGTACCGCACTGGAAACCGCTGCGGCGGCGCGCGCTGAGGTCCGCAGCTCGGAGCTGGCTTTGCGCTCGCTGAACGCCTGGAGCGAAGTCTTCCGCAGCCAGCAGATCCAGGCCGTGTCGCAGATGAACGTGCTGTCCCGCCAGCAGATCCTGAGTTTCATCGAGGAACGGGAGCGACTCGGTGGCAGCGCCCAGAGCGACGTGTTGCGGGCGCGGGCCCGGCTGGCCGACGCGCAGGTAACGGCAGTGGCGGCGCAGAACCGCCTTACCGCCTCGGAAGCCGTGTACCGCGAGATTTTTGACGAGGCACCGGCAGCGCAGCTGCTGCTGCCCGAAGCACCGGTGGTGACGCTGGAGAACTACAGCAACCTGGACACCTGGCTGGCGCGCAGTGCGAACCTGGCCGAGGCCCGGGCCCAGACCCAGGCCGCCGGGCACGAGGCCAAGTCCGCAGCCGCAGCGCTTCTGCCCAGCCTGTACCTGGACGTCAGCGTGCGCCGGCGCGACGTCGGCGCCGAAGGCGTGCCGGGTACTGACCGGACCGCCGGCATCGTGCTCAAGCAAAACCTGTATTCGGGCGGCGCCGAACTGGCCCGCAAGCGCCAGGCCGATCAGCGCGTCGCAGAAAGCCAGCTCGGCGAAGACAATTTGCGCCGGCAACTGGAGCGGGCATTCGCCCAGTCCATTGCTGAGGTGAAGAACAGCAGTGCTGCGGTGGCCGCCCGCAAGGACGCGGTCCAGGTGGCGGCCGTCGCACTGGAAGCAGTGCGCGAACAGTTCGCCTTCCGGCGTGGCACACTGCTGGACTTGCTGCGGGCCCAGGAAGAGCTGTATGTTGCCGGCCGGGACCTGATAGACGGCATCGTCGACCACGCCCTGGCCCGTTACCGCCTGTTGCACCTGGCCAGCGAGCTCAACCCCCTGTTTGACCTACCCGGCCCTAGGCCCCTGAGCGGAAATTGATATCCATGACGCAGCCATCGCCCACGGCGCTGCACGACTCCCTGCAAGCCTGCCTGCGCGCCATCCTGTCCTGGCACGACCAGCCGATGTCCCTGGCCTCGATGCGCGCGCGCCTGGGTGGCAACACCATGTGGTCGCAGGAAACCCTGATCGAGGCCGCCGACAGCCTGGGTTATGACGTCGAGCCCGGCCATATCGACCGGGCGTTGCCCGGTCTGCCAGCCCTGCCCGCCATCTGCTACACCCATGAAGGCACGGCCCTGGCCGTGCTGGCGCTCGTTGGCGACAACGGCGCCCTGGTGGTGGACCCCGGCGTATCTGAAAAGCCAGCGGAGATGGCCTTGCCCGACGTGCTGGCGCGGCTCAGTGGCGACACGCTGAGTCTGGCACGGCGGGTGCTGGGCGCAGTGGCCGGTGATGCGCCGTCCAAGGCACCGCTGGGCCGCCACGGCCACTGGTTCTGGGGCCCGATCCTGCGGATGCGCTGGGTCTACCTGCAGGTGGCACTGGCAGCGTTTCTGGTCAATGTCTTTGCCCTGTCGAGTTCCGTGTTCTCCATGATCGTCTACGACCGGGTGATACCGAACAACGCGATCGACACCCTGATCGCGCTGCTGATCGGCGTTGCCATCATCTTCATCAGCGACTTTGCGATCCGCACGGTGCGCGGCTATTTTCTGGACATGGCCAGCTCCAAGGCCGACGCGGCCATTGCCGACTCGCTGTTCGAACAGATCCTGGACGCGCAGATGCAGACCCGCCGTGGCAGCACCGGCGCCGTGGCCAGCACGCTCAAGGAATTCGAGTCGATCCGCGACTTCCTGACCTCGGCCACGCTCACCACCTTCATCGACATCCCGTTCGCCATCCTTTTCCTGGTGGTGATCTGGCTCATCGGCGGCCCCATGGCCTGGGTGCCGCTGATCGCAATTCCGGTAATGCTGCTGTCCGGTCTGGCGGTGCAGCCCCAGCTGAAAAAACTGACCCAGCAGTCGCAGGAAGACGGGCACCACAAGCATGCCATCCTGGTGGAGACGCTCAGCGGGCTGGAGACCATCAAGTCACTCGGCGCGGGCGCGCTGATGCGCCGGCGCTGGCAGGACGCCGTGGTGCACCAGTCGCACATCGGCCTCAAATCGCGCATGCTGGCGCAGCTGGCCACCAATGTGGCCAACCTGTCGCAGCAGTTCGTGCAGGTCGGCGTCATCACGGTCGGCGCATTGCTGGTGCATGAGGGCCAGCTCGGCTTTGGTGCCATCATTGCCTGCACCATCCTGGCCGGACGGGCCATCGCGCCGATCGCCCAGATCACGCAGCTGCTCACGCGCATGAACCAGACCATGGTCAGCTACCGGGCGCTGAACCGCATGATGGACCAGGAGCGTGAACACGAACACGGCAAGGTCTTCATGTCGCGCCCCGACATCCAGGGCGCGATCGAATTCCGCAACGTCACCTTCACCTATCCGGGTGCAACCAAGCCCACGCTCGACGGCGTCTCATTCCAGATCGCGGCCGGCGAAAAGGTGGCAATCATCGGCAAGGTCGGCTCCGGCAAGACCACGGTGTCCAAGCTGATCCTGGGCCTGTACCGGCCGGACTCCGGTTCGGTGCTGATCGACGGCGTGGATGTGCTGCAGCTCGACCCGGCGGAGCTGCGCCGGGCCTTTGGCGTGGTGCTGCAGGAGGTGTGGCTGATGGGCGGCACCGTCAAGCAGAACATTGCGTTGGGCGCCCACTACCCGACCGACGAGGAGATCCTGCGCGCGTCGCAGATCGCCGGTGTCGACGACTTCGTGCGCCAGCATCCGCAGGGCTACGGCCTGCGCCTGGGAGAGCGCGGCGAGGGCCTGTCCGGTGGCCAGCGCCAGGCCATTGCCATCGCCCGGGCGCTGCTGGGTGCGCCGAAGGTGCTGCTGTTCGACGAAGCCACCAGCGCCATGGACATGGGCGCCGAGGCTGCCTTCCTGCAACGCCTGTCGCAGGAGATCGGCAAGAGCACCTTCATCACCATCACCCACAAGGCCAGCCTGCTGCAGATCGTGGACAAGATCATCGTCATCGACCAGGGCAAGGTGGTGATGCAGGGCACACCAGAGCAGCTGATGCGGGCCCAGCAGCAGGCCCAGCCGCAGCCGCCGGCAGCGATGCGCACACCAGCGCCGCAAAACGCCTGAAGCCCGGCGCGCAACACACAGCAGAGTCAGATTTCCATGTTCAGCTCCATGCGCAATCGCATCAAGGCCTGGTTCAACCGCTACGCCGGCGAGCCGGGCAACACGGTGGCAGCGAGTGGCGCAGCGTCGGCCCAGGTCAGCCGCGGCTCGCTGCTGCTGCTGTGGGCCATAGCCCTGTTCTTCGTTGCGCTGTTCACCTGGACCGCGATTGCCGAGGTCGACACCGTCACCCGGGCCGAGGGCCGCGTGATTCCATCCGCCAAGATGCAGGTGATCCAGAACCTGGAGGGCGGGATCGTCTCCGAGATCCTGGTCAAGCAGGGCCAGAGCGTCAACGCCGGCGACCGGCTGGTGGCACTGAGCACGGTGCAGCTCGATGGTGACCTGAAAGCCCGCTCGCAGCAGGTTTTCGCGCTGGAGGCCCGCGCCGCCCGGCTGCTGGCGCTGGCCAACGGCCAGCAACCCCAGTTTCCCAAGAACCTGGGCGCCGCGGCGCCGGAGCTGGTGGCCGCCGAGACGGCAAGTTTCCTGTCACGCAAGCTGGAACAGGAGTCGCAACTGAGCGTGCTCAGCTCCCAGCTGCAGCAAAAGACGCAGGAGCTGGAAGAGGCCCGCATCGGCCTGCTGGCCACGCGCAAGAGCCTGGAGCTGGGGCGCGAGGAGCGCAGCACCATTGCCCGGTTGGTGGAGCGGGGGCTGGAGCCGCGGCTGGAACTGGTGCGCGCTGAGCGCTCCATTGCCGAACAGGAGGGCCGCGCCGATGTCGCCGCCGCCACCATCGAGCGGCTGCGCTCCGCCATCACGGAAATGGGCGCCCGCAAGGAGTCTCTGGTGCGGCAGTTCCGCTCGGAAGCGCTGATCGAGCTGAACCGCACCCTGGCCAAGCTCAGCCCGCTGCAGCAGGCCATGCCGGCACTGCAGGACAAGGTGACCCGCACGGAAATCCGGGCGCCGATGAAGGGCATCGTGAACCGGGTCTTCGTCACCACCCTGGGCGGCATCATCCGCCCGGGCGACCCGATCGTGGAAGTGGTGCCGGCCGACGACCAGCTGGTGGTCGAGGCCCTGGTCAGCCCGAAGGACATCGGCTTCGTCAAGCTGGCGCAGCCGGCACGGGTCAAGATCACGGCCTACGACTATTCCATCTTTGGCGCCATGGAAGGTACGGTGCAGAGCATCAGCGCCGACGCCGTGCCGAACGAAAAGGGGGAAGCCTTCTTCCAGGTGCGGGTCCAGACCAAGACCCGCGCCATCGAAGCCATCGACAAGAAGCTGCCGATCATGCCCGGCATGCAGGCCCAGATCGACATCATCACCGGCAAGAAGACCATCCTGCAGTTCCTGTCCAAGCCGATCGTCGCCGTGAAGGAAAACGCGTTCCGTGAACGCTAGGGAAGCGCCAAACAAATCCCCACCATGCGCGCCTTCGACCTCTCTGCCGACAGCACCAGCGACCCGACCACCAGCAGCGCATCGGTCAGCGCTGCAGCTGCGCTGCAGATCAGTGGCACCGGCGCCGGCCCCATGCTGGCCAGCGACACCACACCGCCTGCCGCACCCCGGCTGGTAACCGGCAGCGGCTTCAAGGCGCTGGTAGACCCGCTGCTGCTGCTGCAGACCAGCAAAGGGGCGGTGCTGCTGGAGCTCAGCACCAACCACGCGCCGGTCACTGTGGAAAACATCCTGGCCTATGCCAATGACGGGTTTCTGGACAACACCCTGTTTCACCGCGTGGTGGCCGGCTTTGTGGTGCAGGGTGGCGGGCTGACAGCCGGCCTGGTGACCAAGACACCCACCTACAGCACGATACCGCTGGAGTCCAACAACGGCCAGTCGAACCTGCGTGGCACCGTGGCCATGGCCCGTACCGCGGCCAGCGACAGCGCGACCTCGCAGTTCTTTGTCAACCTGGTGGACAACACCTCGCTGAACTACGCCAGCGCCGCCTCGCCGGGCTATGCCGTGTTTGGCAAGGTGGTGACCGGGATGGCGGTGATTGACAGCATTGCTGCAGTGCCAACGGCCACGGTCAGCGGCTTTACCAATGTGCCCCTGACCGACATCCTGACCAATTCCGCCACGCTGGCGCAGGTGGGCCAGAGCATCTCCAACGCCGGCAACTTCAGTGTGGCTGGCCTGGAAGCCGGTGGCCGTTTCGAGTACAGCCTGAACGGCGGCAACAGCTGGAACGCTGGCGTTGGCAGCAGCTTCGCGGTTCCCGCAGGCCATTACAACGCCAACATGATCGCCGTGCGCCAGTTCGACGCCGCGGGCAACCAGAGCCTGGCCGTCGGTCGCTTTGCGGACACGCTGGACGTGGGCGCGCAGTACAACGTCAGCCCGAACCACACGCCCACCGGCAGCGTGCGCGTGACAGGCGTGGCCACACTGGGCCAAGCCTTGAGCGTCAGCATGGCAACGCTGGCCGACGCCGACGGGCTGGGCGCACAAGGCTTCGCGCCCAGCTTCCAGTGGCTGCGCGGTGGCGAATTCGTCGCTGGCGCCACGGGCAGCAGCTACCAGCTGGCCGCCACTGACATTGGCGCTTCCATCAGCGTGCGCATCAGCTACACCGACAGCCTGGGCCGGGTGGAGAACGTGGCTTCCAGCGGCTCCACCCTCAATGGCGACAACGCGGCCAACCTGCTGGCCGGCTCCGACTACAACGACAGCCTCAGCGGCCTGGACGGTGACGACCGGCTCGACGGCGGCTTCGGCACCGACACCCTGCTGGGTGGCGCCGGTCTGGACACGCTCGACGGCGGCCAGGGCGCAGACTCCCTGTCCGGTGGCGACGGCAATGACAGCATCCTCGGCTCGGCCGGCACCGACACCCTGCTGGGTGGCACGGGAAACGACACGCTGGATGGCGGCCTGGATACGGACACCATGGCTGGCGGCACTGGCGACGACGTGTACATGGTCGACAACCAGAACGACATTCCGGTGGAAAGCGCGGACGAAGGTGTGGATGAAATGCGCTCATCCATCAGTGCCAACTTCTATCTTCCGGACAACATCGAGAACCTGACGCTCATCGGTAGCGCCGACATCTATGCCATCGGCAACGCGCTCAACAACGTGCTCACGGGCAACAGCGGCGCCAACATCCTGCTGGGCCTGGCCGGCAACGACACCCTGATCGGCGGCGCCGGAGCCGACGTGGCCTACTACCTCAACGACACGGCCGGTGTCAGCGTCAACCTGGCGTCGGGCACGGCGCAGGACGGGTTTGGCGGCACCGACAGCCTGGTCGGCATGGAGTGGATCTCCGGCTCCAATTTCAACGACACCTTGATTGGCGACGCCGGCAGCAACCTGCTGCGCGGCTATGCCGGCAATGACAGCCTGGGCGGTGGCGGCGGCAACGACGTGTTCGTCTATGCCGCCAACGGCAACGGCATCGACACCATCGGCGACTTTGGCGTGGGCGACCTGATCCGTGTCAGCGGCGCCAGTTTCCCGCCCGTTCCCAGCTCGGGTGATGGCTCGGCCCTGGCGCTGAACCGGGTGCAGGTGGCCAGCAGCGGCGGCATCACCACGATCTCGGCCGGCACCGATGCCGCCGCCGGCGCCGACATCAGCATCCGCCTGACCGGTAGTTTCGCCGCCAGCCAGTTCTACAGCTTTGGCACCGACATCGGTTTGAACCAGTTGCCCAGAGGCTCCGTCACCTTCACTGGCACGGTGGCCAGCGGCCAGACCCTGACCGCCTCAAACACACTGGCAGACGGCGACGGCATTCCCACGTCCGGCACCGGCCGCATCGTCTACCAATGGAACGCCGACGGCACAGCCATCAGCGGCGCTAGCGCCAGTACATTCCTGTTGACCCAGGCCCAGGCCGGCAAGACCATGACTGTGACCGCAAGCTACGTGGACGGCCACGGTACGCCCGAGTCGGTGACCGGCGGCCTGCCCAAGGGCGTGGAACTGCTGGCCTACAGCTGGAAGACCCACACCCTGCTCGATGGCGTGAGCATCGCCAGTGCCAACCAGAACGCCATCACCAATGCCGGCGGCGCAGCCGGCTTCACCGCAGTGACCGAGGTCAACCTCGGCCTCACAGCCCTGCGCCCGCTACCTGCGCCCGAGCAACCGGCCACGTTCGCTGCCGTAAACCTGACCGATGCCATTGCCATTCTCAAGATGATCGTGGGGTTGCCGGTCAATGGCGCCAACCAGCCGCTCTCACCCTACCAGGCCCTGGCCGCCGACTTTGATGGCGACGGCAGTATTGCCCTGAACGATGCCATTGGCGTGCTCAGGCATGTGGTGGGCCTGCCTGCTGCTGCGCCGGCCTGGCACTTTGCGAATGAAGCCGACCTGGCTGTTGCGGCCCTGACCGGTACCAACCCTGGCGCACCGCCCGCCATCAATGCCAACATCAGCGGCGCAGGCCCGGCGCACGTGGGCCTGGTAGGCTACCTCAGCGGCGATGTGGATGCCAGCTATGCGGGCGCCGCCGGTGCGCAGAGCCTGGACAACAGCTACTTTGACGCGCTGGTGGCCAGCCACCCGGGCCTGAGCCTGACCCAGTTCGGCATCTACCCAGCCTGAGTGCTCACCTGGCAGAAACCCTCTGCGCCCGGGAGCCAGGAATCACGGGCCTTTGCGGCGCGTTCCACCGACGCAGCGGTTTGCCCGCTATCCAGCAACCCGCGTTGCTCCAGAAAAAGCAGGTAGGCCCGCGTGCTGATCTTGTGGCAGTTGCCGGGGATCAGGAAGCTGGCTCGGGCGACCTTGTGGTCGTCGAACAGAAACACGCCAACCGTCGGCGGGGCCGTCAGGGCGAACTCGTTCATGCATTCCTGAATGGCGAGTTCGCCAAGATTGGCCTTGCGCAGTTGGCCCTTCGCGGCCGCCTTGGCGTCGGAAAGGCAGACCCCATCAGCCCGGATGTCGCACCCACAGCCACCTTCAATCTGGCGGACGCGATAGACATCCTGCGGTTGGTGGTGGGTTTGGACATTAGCGGCACAAACCAGCCGCTCTCACCCTACCAATCCCAAAGCCTCGGACGCGGGTGAATCGTCGAACAGCAGCTTGGTAACGCCACCTTCGCGGTTCTTGGCGAGGGCATATAAATACATTTAACATATTGTTTTGTATTATTTTTCAGGCAAATATACTGCTTTTATTAAAATAGCCTGAAATGAACTCTCTTCTTGAGTTGCAGCCCAACCAGACACGTCAATACATTGATGCTGAGACGGTGTTTTTGGAGCTTCGCAGGGCCAGAGCGGAGGCTGCGGAAGTACGTGGCTCGATGTTTTGGCGTACCCAGGGCCAGACAGACTACTTGATCCGCGAATCGACCCGCGGGGCACAAAAGTCTCTGGGCCCCCGAAGTCCAGAAACGCAGTCCATTCACGATCGCTTCAAACTCCGTAAAACCGAAGCATCCAATCGTCTTGCTGCATTGACCACATCAGCCCATAACCAGCAACGGCTGAACAAGGCGCTGCGCGTGGGGCGCGTGCCGGGAATTGTGGTTAAAACCCTCAATGCCCTGGAAGCAGCTGGCTTGCAAGACCACTTCATGACCATTGGCACTCACGCGTTGTATGCCTATGAAAGTGCGTGTGGGGTTCGCTTTGTTCCAGATGCCCTGGCTACACAAGACCTTGATCTTTTCATCGATAGCCGCAAGCGAATGTCTTTTGTATCCCATATGCGGCGCATGGACAGCTCATTCATAGGTGCACTGCAAAAGGCTGACCCCACCTTCAGAGTGAGGCCTGATCAGAAGCAAACGGCCATCAATGACGCTGGCTTTGAAGTCGACGTTATCCGCAGAACAGCAAAAGACGCAGACCCGCATCCTTTCAGAATGAGCGCCGACGAGAATGACTTGTGGGCTGTGCAGGTGGATGGCGCCGAAAAGATGCTGAGTGCCCCAAGATTCAGCCAGGTGGTGGTGGCGGAGACGGGTCACATGGCGGTGATGAACACCATGAATCCCGTCACCTTTGTTGCCATCAAACGCATGATCTCCGCCGCTATGGGCCGCGACCCCAAAAAGCGTTTGAAAGACGTGTTGCAGGCCGACCTGGTTGAAAGCCTGATCAAAACACATATGCCACAGTTCACAATTTAGGCCGTGCAGACCGTGCGGCTTGCCAATGGCGGCGCAATGGAAGGGGCTTTGGGCGAAACTGATGTGCTGCGGCATGTGGTGGGTCTGGACATCACGGCGCACCAAGGCCTGAGCCTGGCGCAGTTCGGGATCTACCCGGCCTGAGATTTCTCGGGGCAGTCGCCCTGTCCACCATTTGGTGGATTGACATCCCTGCGGCCTGTGCGATAACTGACCGTGTACCGTAGCCGGAGGGTTTTGCCATGGCCAAGTTTGTGACCGGAACGGCTGACGCTGACAACCTGAGCGGCAGCTGGGACGACGACACCATTGACGGTGCGGCAGGCGCCGACACGATGGTCGGTGGCGGCGGCAACGACATCTACTTCGTCGACAACGTCAACGACGTGGTGCTGGAAATTCCCGGGTTTCCTGTCAATACAGACACGGCCATCCGCGTTGCCTCCAGCAACCTGCAGGGCGCCGTCGGCAACGAACCGTCGGGCGCGCTGATGCTGGCCATCAGCGGCGACGGCAATCTGGTGGGCTTTTTCTCGCGCGCCACCAACCTGCTGGCCTTCGACGCCAATGGCACCGACAAAGACCTTGACATCAAGAACATGCGCACCGGTGTCGTGATCAGCGCAGACACCACGTCGGCCAATTTGCAGACCACGGACAACGGCTCGCGCGGGCCGGAGCCCGACTACCAGCAAATGGACATGACGCCCGACGGCCGCTTTGTCACGTTTGCCAGTTCGCAGCTGGGCCTGCTGCCCGGCCAGGGCGTGGACTACGCTGGCGACGGGATCTTCGTCAAGGACTTGCTGACGGGCCTGATCACGATTGAGTCCCTGCCCACGCCAAATGGCGTTGCCAACTACAGCAGCTTCGCGCCCAACATCACGGCCAACGGCCGGTTCCTGGTGTTCACCTCGATGGACAACCTGGTAGGTCCGATGGATGCCAATGGCGCGGCCGATACCGATGTCTACTGGCGCGACCGCCAGACCGGCGAGTTGCGCCTGGTGTCGGGGCTTGCCGACGGCTCCCAGGGCGGCGGCCAGATCGGCG
>JANMKM010000285.1:0-9022 GCA_031372035.1 Rhodoferax sp.
CCCCGAACCTCCAGCACCGGCGGGACGGCCGGCTTGTACATTCCACCAGCCAGCCGCAGCGGAATCTGCCCGATCGTCCGGATGTTCTGTGTCACATCCTCTCCGGTCTCGCCGTCACCGCGGGTGGCGGCCTGCACCAGCACGCCTTCCACATAGCGCAGGCTCATGGCCAGGCCGTCAAACTTGGGCTCGGCCACATAGTCCACCGGTGGGTCGTCCATGGCCAAGCCCAGTTCCCGCCGCACGCGGGCATCGAAGTTGGCAGCACCTTGCGCACTGGTATCGGTTTCGGTGCGGATGCTCAGCATCGGCACGGCATGGCGTACTGGTGAGAATTGCTGCAGGGGCTTGCCGCCCACGCGCCGGGTGGGCGAATCGGCGGTCACCAGCTCCGGATGGGCGGCCTCGATCGCCTCCAGCTCGCGGTACAGGCGGTCGTACTCCGCGTCCGGCAATTGCGGCGCGTCGAGCACGTAGTACAGGTGGGCATGGTGCTGCAGGGTGCTGCGCAGTTGCTGCAAGCGCTCGGTGACGGGCGGTTCCGCCTTGCTGCCCGTGCTGCCAGCCATGCCCATGTCAGAAAGCTGCGGCGTCAGCTGAACAGGCGCCGGGCCAGCACCGAGCCCGCCGCAAAGTCCCGCGCCGCCAGCGTGTCGTAGAGATTTTCCAGCTCCGACCCCACCAGATCCATGGCATCGGAGGCCAATGGCTGGCCATGGTCATCGGTCACGGCACCATCCATGGCCAGTGCCAGAGCCTTCGCGGTTTCGCGCAGTTGCACGAAGGCGCGTTCGCTGCGCTCCACCTGCGGCACATCCAGGCTCAGGCTGATATCGCGCAGCGCACTCTGCGCCGGGTCTTCCGACAAGGCAGCCTGCGAATCAAAGTGCAGCAACAGCACTGGCGGCATGCCGGCCACGCTGGCCGGCAGCACCATGCGCCCGGGCATGGCGCCGGCCACAAAGCCCAGGCGTGCCGCCTGCTGCTGCACGTAGCCCGGGCTCCATGACGACTGCAGCGCCCGCAGCGTGAACCCAAGCTGGGCATCGTGGTCGCCGGCAAACTGGTCCAGCTCGCGGGCCCGCGCCACCTCCTGCAGCATGTCCGGAAAATCAGGCGTGCCATTGACGGCGTCGGCAAAGGTCTGGGTCTTGACCACAAATTCGGAGAACTCGATCTCGTTCAGCGGGCCGGAGCGGTTGGCCAGCTGCACCCCGGCCTGGAACGCGCCATAGCGCTGCCCGGGCACAGGCGCTTCCCACTGTTGTGTCTGCTGGTTCAGGCCCTCGATGGTGAAGGGCTTGCTGCCGGCCCGACGGGTGGTGGGCAGCACCGCCAGCGCGGCGTCGCCACTCACTGGCGCCTCCAGCGCAATCGGCGCGATCACATCGATCAGGGCGTCGAGCAACGGCTTCTTCTCCGGCACCGGCAGGGCAAAGTTGCCGCCGTCGCCAATGGCCGGACCCATCTGCGGCTCGGCCGGCTCGCGCAATGGGGCGTCCGATGGCGGCTCCGGTGCGGCCTGGCGCGGCGCATTGCGGCGCGAGGTCCAGGCGCTGTGTGCCACCACCGCGGCCAGCACCAGCCCGCCTGCCACAGCCAGTCCGATTTGCAGGGTGCTCATGCTAAGAACCTGTCCGTGAATAAGGCGGCCTGCCGTCGCGTTCTCAGGCCGCAGCCACCAGGGACACGGCCGCGTCCATGTCGACGGCAACGATGCGCGAGACGCCCTGCTCCTGCATCGTCACGCCAATGAGTTGCTGCGCCATCTCCATCGCAATCTTGTTGTGGCTGATGAACAGAAATTGGGTTTCGGTGCTCATGCTGGTCACCAGTTTCGCATACCGCTCGGTGTTGGCATCGTCCAGCGGCGCATCAACCTCGTCGAGCAGGCAGAACGGCGCCGGGTTGAGCTGAAAAATCGCAAACACCAGGGCGATCGCGGTCAGGGCCTTTTCGCCGCCGGAGAGCAGATGGATGGTCTGGTTCTTCTTGCCAGGGGGCTGGGCGATCACCTGCACGCCGGAGTCCAGGATCTCGTCACCGGTGATCACCAGCCGCGCATTGCCGCCACCGAACAGCTCCGGGAACATGCGGCCGAAATGCTCGTTGACGCTCTGGAATGTGCCGGAGAGCAGTTCCCGGGTTTCACCATCGATCTTGCGGATCGCATCCTCCAGCGTGCTCATGGCCTCATTCAGGTCGGCCGACTGCGCATCCAGGAACTGTTTGCGCTCACGCGCCACACTGAGCTCGTCCAGCGCTGCCAGATTCACCGCGCCCAGGGCCGTGATCTCGCGCTGCAGGCGTTCGATCTCGCTCTGCATGCCACTCAGGCGCACATTGCCGGCGGCAATCGAGTGCGCCAGCGCATCCAGGTCGGCATGGGCCTCCAGCAACAGTTGCTCAAACTGCTCCAGCCCCAGGCGTGCCGCCTGTTCGCGCAGCTGCAGCTCGCCAATGCGCTGGCGCAGCGGTTCCAGTTCGCGCTCCAGCTGCAACCGGCGCTCATCACTGGCGCGCAAGCGTGCGGTCAGGTCGTCATATTCGCTGCGGCGTGCCGCCAGCAACTGCTCGCGCTCGAGCTTGAGTGCCAGAGCGTTCTGCAGCCCGGCCTGGGCCGCGGCGTCACTCAGGCGCGACAGCTCGTCCTGGGCCCGTTGCTGTTCCTGCGCCAGCGCCGTGGCCTGCTGCAGCGCGGTCTCGATGGTGCGTGCCAACTCGGCATTGCGGGCCTGCAGGCTGCGCTGACCGAAAGCCGCCTCCTGGGCCTGGCGCTCGAGCGCACGCTGCTGCTCGGTGCCGGCATTGCGCGCGCGTTCGGCCTCGATCACCCGCTCATCCAGTTGCGCGTGCCGCTCCTGGGTGTCGGCCAATTGCATGTCCAGCTCTTCGAAGCGGCCTTCAGCAGTTACCCGGCGCTCCTGCAGGGCATCCATCTGGGCGTCGAGCTCAGCCAGGTCGCCTTCGATCTGCGCGCTGCGCTGGCGCGACTGCTCCGCCAGCTGCGTCAGCCGCAGTGTCTCCACCTGCAGCGCATGGGCCCGGGCCTGGCTGTCACTGGCCTCGCGCCGGGCACCGGTGAGGCGCTGCGAGGCATCCTGGTAGGCAGACTCCATCCGCCCCAGCGCCACCCGGGCCTCATCGCTGATCAGCAGCTGGGCCCGCAATTGCCGCTCCAGGTTCTCGATTTCCTGGGCCCGTGCCAGCAACCCGGCCTGCTCCGAGTCCGGTGCATAGAAGCTGACACTGTGGGCCGTGACGCAGTGGCCCGAGGCCAGGTACACGGCTTCGCCCGCAGCCAGTTTGGCGCGGCTGGCCAGAGCCTCTTCCATGCTGGCGGCGGTGAAACAGCCCTGCAACCAGGCACCCAGCACCGCACTCTGGCCGGCATCGTGCAGGCGCAACAGCTCGGCCAGCGGCGTGAAGCCATGCTGTGCAGGTATTTGCCCGGCATGGGCCGCGGCAGCCGGCGCGCTGTAGAAGGCCAGCTTGGCCGGCGGCGCATCGGCACCGCGCTCGCCCAGGAAACCGCGCACCATGTCCAGCCGCGACACCTCCAGCGCCCCCAGGCGCTCGCGCAGGGCCGCCTCCAATGCCGACTCCCAGCCGGGCTCGATATGGATCCGGGTCCACAGGCCCTGCAGTCCATCCAGTCCGTGCCTGGCCAGCCAGGGTTGCAGCTTGCCGTCGGTCTTCACCTTGGCCTGCAGCGCGCGCAGCGCGTCCAGCCGCGCCGACAGCGCTGCCTGCGTGTCCGACTCCCGGTTCACACTTTGCTGTTGCTGCCGCCGCGCCTCGTCCAGCTGCGGCAGCGCATCCAGCAGCTCGTGCAATTGGGCATCCAGCAGCGCGGCCTGCTCCTGGGCCTGTGCCAGCTGTTCCTGCATCTGGCCCAGCCGGTCTTCATCCGGTGCCACCAGGGCGTTGCGGTCGGCATGCAGGCGCTCGCGCCGCACCACCAGTGCGCGCGACTGCTCCTCGATGCTGCGCTGCTCGGCGGCCAAAACCTGGATCTGCTGCTGCACCTGCGCCACTTCCGTGCGCTGGGCGCTCGCTGCCTGGGTGGCAGCACGCAGCGCATCCTCCAGCTCCGGCAGCTGGCGCGCCTGTTCCTGCAGCTGGGCGTCCAGCACCTCATGCTGCTCCGCGCCGTGGGCGGCCAGCTCGGCCAGCCGCTCGGTCTCAAGCCGGGCATCGTCACCCCGGGTGGCCCACTGCTGCACCTGCGCCGCCAGCCCCAGCAGGCGCTGCTCCACCCGGGCGCGGCCTTCCACCACGAACCGGATCTCGGTCTCCAGCCGCCCCACTTCGGTGCTCGCGTCGTACAGCCTGCCCTGGGCCTGGTTGACCTGGTCACCGGCAGCGTAGTGGGCCTGGCGCACGGTTTCCAGCTCCGCTTCCACATGGCGCAGGTCCGCCACCCGGGCTTCCAACGCCGTGTGAGCGCTCTGGGCGTCGGCACCGGCCCGGGTGTGCTCGGCCTGGGCTTCGGCGCGCTTGAGGAACCAGAGCTGCTGCTGCTTGAGCGTCACTTCGGCCTGCAAGGCGTGGTAACGCTGCGCCACCTCGGCCTGCTTCTCCAGCTTCTCCAGGTTGGCATTGAGCTCGCGCAGGATGTCGTCCACCCGCACCAGGTTCTCCCGGGTGTCGGACAGGCGGTTCTCGGTCTCACGCCGGCGCTCCTTGTACTTGGAGACACCGGCCGCTTCTTCCAGGAACAGGCGCAGCTCTTCCGGCTTGGACTCGATGATGCGGCTGATCGTGCCCTGGCCGATGATGGCGTAGGCGCGTGGCCCCAGACCGGTGCCCAGGAACACGTCCTGCACATCGCGCCGGCGCACCGGCTGGTTGTTGATGTAGTAGCTGGAGGTGCCGTCCCGCGTAAGCACGCGCTTGACCGCAATCTCGGCAAACTGGCTCCACTGGCCGCCGGCACGCTGGTCCGCGTTTTCGAACACCAGTTCCACGCTGGAGCGGCTGGCCGGCTTGCGGGTGGTGGTGCCGTTGAAGATCACATCCTGCATCGACTCGCCACGCAGCTCCGAGGCCCGGCTCTCGCCCAAGACCCAGCGCACCGCGTCCATGATGTTGGATTTGCCGCAACCATTGGGCCCGACCACGCCCACCAGCTGGCCGGGCAGTGCAAAGGTGGTGGGCTCGGCGAACGACTTGAACCCGGAAAGCTTGATGGAATTGAGGCGCACGGTGACGAAGCAATACGGCCAGAAGCGCGTAACTTGTTGATCTATAAGGGAAACATAGGGCTGCAGTGAGCCCGGGCGATAGCCCCATGATACCAACTGCCGCTGCCGTGGAGCCGGTCCGCGCGCGTCAGCGCACGCTGCAGCGCAACCGACAGCTCTGCCAGCGCACCGCGGCCGCCCGTCAGCGCAACAGCCGGGCCACGGCCAGGCCCAGGATCACGGTCTGGACGATGCCGAAAATGATCTGCTTGAGCACCAGCAACTGCGGCAGCGGCTGCACGGCGTAGTAGATCAGGTAACCCGGCACGGTCATCAGGATCGTCATTGCCAGGCCGAAGCGCATGCCCTGGTGCAGCCACGGTGCATCGCCCTTGCCCTGCTGGTAGACCCAGACAAAGCCACCGGCAATCAGCACATGCGCCAGCAGCATGTAGGGAAAGAAGGCCGCGCCGTCCTGCTCGCTGCGGTACAGCGCCGGCAGCGCCAGATAGTCCGGCTGCAGCAGCACGGCGTGGACCACGAAGTCCAGCGCCATGCTCAGGACGAACATCAGCAGCACCGCCATCCAGAATCTCTTGCCCATCATTGCTCCCGGTCGGGTTGTTGCAGTGCGCCTATCATCGCAGCCATGAACCCCATCACAGCGACAGCACCGCAGGCTCTGGCCCGCATTGTGCGGCCTGCCTGACGCCATGCCAAGCGCCATGGACCTGGCCGCCGGCGACGCGCAGTTGCTGGCCGCTGTCGAGCGCTGCCGACAAAAGCTGCACCGCCGGGCGCTGATGGCTGCAGCCGCTGGCAGCCTGCCGATCCCGGGGCTGGACTGGATGGTGGACGCCGCCCTGCTGGCCAAGCTGATCCCCGAGATCAACGCCGAATTCGGCCTGACGCCGGCGCAGATCAACCGGCTGGAGCCGCATCTGCGCGAACAGGTGCAAAAGGCGGTGGCGATGGTAGGCTCGTTGCTCATCGGCAAGTTCATCACCCGCGACATCGTGTTGCGCATGGCCCAGACCGTGGGCCTGCGCCTGAGCACCCAGCAGGCGGCGAAATATGTTCCCCTGGCAGGGCAGGCGGTATCGGCGATGCTGGCTTACACCGCCATCCGCTACCTGGGTGAAGAGCATCTGAAGGACTGCGTGCGCGTGGCCAAGGCCATACAGCTGTCGTTGCCAGCGCCCGCCGTGGCAGCGCCCAAGACGCGGCGCGTCCGCAGGCCCCGGGCCAGCGCAGCGCAGTAGCGCCCTGGCCCGCACCCGGTCCTGGGACGGACAAACTGCCGAAGACCGTGCGGATAAGGCACGGACAGCTACTTTTGTTGTCGCACGCCGGGTGCCACGTCGGCCGCCATGGCACGCAGCCGCGGATGCATCACGGCAAACCACAGCGGCGGCAGCAACGCCAGCATCAGGCAGCCGGCATAGCCCGTGGGCAGCTGCGGACCCTGGGGCAGGGGCTGCAACGTGGCATAGGGTTTGGCCGCGTGCATGTGGTGGTCTGCATGGCGTTGCAGATTGGCCAGCAGGGCATTGCTGGCTGCGTGGTCGGCATTCCAGGCATGCATCACACCAAATGGCTCACGTCTGCCATTCCGGTCTGCGCCAGCGATGCGGCGACGCAGACCATAGTGCTCAATGTAGTTCACGGTCTCCAGCAGCAGCACGGCCACACCGGCCTGCACCAGCCAGAACACAAGCAGCCGGGTCTGGCCCGCCCACAGCAATGCCGCCACCAAGCCCAGTTGCAGCCCGGTGCACAGCAGCAGCGGGCTGTGCCACCAGCTGCGCCGCAGTTGGCGCAGGCGCAGCGCTTCCAGCCGCCAGGCGCTGACCAGGCTGCCGGCGAGCGTGCGCGGCAGAAAGGCATACAAGCTCTCACCAAAACGGGCACTGGCCGGGTCCTCCTGGGTGGCTGCGCGTACATGGTGGCCACGGTAGTGCTCCACCATGAAGTGGCTGTAGCCCACGCTGGTCATCAGACACCAGGCCAGAAACCGGTCCAGGCGCGAGCCGCTGTGGCCCAGCTCATGGGCGTAGGTGATGCCCTGGGCGCCAGTGACCCAGCCAACAGCAAAGCCCAGGCCCAGCACCACGCTCCACGAAGCCCCGGTCGCAGCCCAGGCGGCCAGCCCCAGCAACAGAAACTGCAAGGGCACGAACACCCGCAGCACGGCGCGGTGCCAGCCGCTGTCCGCCACCGGCGGCGGCGAACGCTGGGCTCCCGGCCAAAAGGCATCAACGCCGGCCACCAGCACCCAGAACACCAGCACGCCATAGCCCGCATGCTCGGGCGAGCGCAGGACCTGCAGCAGCACCAGCAGCGGCATCAGCCAGGCCACAAAGAACCGCCATTCCACGCGCCGGGCCAACGGTGATGGTGCTGTTGCGTCGGACTCGGGCGGCATGCGGCGGATTCTGCGGTGCCGCTCGCACGGGGTCAACACGGGATAATCCCCAGCCATGAATCCCCTGCTGGCGCGTCTGAACCCCTATCCCTTCGAGCGCCTGCGCGCTCTGTTTGCCGGCATCACGCCCAACCCTGCCTATGCGCCGATCAGCCTGGGCATAGGCGAGCCCCGCCATCCCACGCCGGCCTTCATCACCCAGGCCCTGGCCGACAGCGCCTGCGCCACGCCCAGCGGCCTGACCACCTACCCCGCCACCGCTGGCGAGCCTGCCCTGCGCCAGGCCTTTTGCGGCTGGCTGCAGCGCCGCTACGGCCTGCAGGTGGATGCTGCGACCCAGGTGCTGCCGGTCAACGGCACGCGCGAGGCGCTGTTTGCACTGGCCCAGACCGTCATCGACCCCACAGCCTTTGGCAGCGAACCGCCATGGGTGCTGAGCCCGAACCCGTTCTACCAGATCTATGAGGGCGCAGCCCTGCTCGCCGGTGCCCAACCCTGGTTCGTGGCCAGTGACCCGGCGCGCAACTTCGCCCAGGACTGGGGCAGCGTACCGGCCGAAGTGTGGCAGCGCACCCAGCTGTTGTTCGTCTGCACGCCCGGCAATCCGACCGGCGCCGTGATGCCGCTGGAGCAATGGCGTGCCCTGTTCGACCTGAGCGACCGTTACGGCTTTGTCATCGCCTCCGACGAGTGCTACAGCGAGATCTACTTCCGCGATGAGCCGCCCCTGGGTGGCCTGGAGGCAGCTGCACGCCTGGGCCGCAACGACTTCCGCCGGCTGATCGCCCTGACCAGCCTGTCCAAGCGCAGCAGCGTGCCGGGCCTGCGTAGCGGCTTTGTTGCCGGTGACGCCAGCATCATCCAGCAGTTCCTGCTGTACCGCACCTACCATGGCGGCGCCATGAGCCCAGTGGTGCAAGCCGCCAGCATTGCCGCCTGGGGCGACGAGGACCATGTGGTGGAGAACCGCGCCATGTACCGCGCCAAGTTTGCGGCGGTCATGCCGCTGCTGCAACCGGTGCTGGACGTGGCCCTGCCTGACGCCGCCTTCTACCTGTGGGCCGGGGTGCGTGGCAGCGACACCGATTTCGCCCGCGCGCTGTACGCTGCCTACAATGTGACCGTGTTGCCGGGCAGCTATCTCGCGCGCGTTGCCCGGGGCAGCAATCCGGGCGCGCAGCGCATCCGCATGGCCCTGGTGGCCGAAACTGCGCAATGTGCGGAGGCGGCCCAACGCATCGTCGCTTTTGTCCAATCCAGATAACTGAAAAACCTCATGACCGAAGAACTCAAAGGCATCATCGACATGGCTTGGGAGAGCCGTGCCTCGCTCACCCAGACCAACAGCCCGAAAATCGTGGAAGCAGTGGACCAGGTGATTGCCGACCTCAACGCTGGCCGGCTGCGGGTG
>JANMKM010000292.1:0-4482 GCA_031372035.1 Rhodoferax sp.
AGGCGCGAGCGGTAGATTTCCACGGTGCGGTGACTGATGCCCAGCGCCCGGCCGATCTCCTTGGAGGTCAGGCCGTCCATCAGGTGTGCCGCCACTTCGCGTTCGCGCGCCGTCAGTTCGGCCTTCACCGGGCGCTGGGACGACAAGTCCTCGAAAGTCCAGATGCCGGCCTCGTGCGGCGCCGCCCGGTTCAGCGCCCGACCCATTACGTGGCACCAGAAGGTCTCGCCCTTGAGCCGGCCGTCCACCCGCTTCATGATGCGGTTGTCGGCGTAGGTGCCGCTGCGGTTCAGGATCGGCAGCATGCGTTCGCCAATGCGCTGGTACTCAGCCGCGCTGGGGTAGAGGATCTGGAAGGTCTGGCCCACCAGGGCTTCGCGGCCAGCGCCAAACATCTCGCACAGGTGCTGGTTGCAGCTCATGATGGTGCGGTTGCGTGACAGCACCATGCCCACGGGTGCCAGGTCGAATGCCAGTTGGTAGTCAATGTCCATGGTGTTGCGCTGTCCCGGACGCGGGTGGCAGGTCTGTCGCCGCTCCTTAGGGTTAGCCTTTAGGGGGTACTACGTATGCTGCTACGTAGTATCGTACTGCACTCGGCACAACCCAGCGCAAACAGGCGCCCTGGAGTTGTCGTGCCGCGCCTGCAGACAGGAGTACCAGCTTGAACAAGATATACCCCGATGCCGCCACCGCCTTGCGCGATGTGGTGCGCGACGGACAGCTCATGGCGGTGGGCGGATTCGGCCTGTGTGGCATTCCTGAAGCGCTGATCGATGCGCTGCGCGACAGCGGCGTGAAGAACCTGACCGTGATTTCCAACAACGCCGGTGTTGACGGTTTTGGCCTGGGCAAGCTGCTGGAAACCCGGCAGATCAGCAAGATGATCTCCAGCTACGTGGGCGAGAACAAGGAGTTCGAGCGCCAGTACCTGGCCGGTGAGCTGGCGCTGGAGTTCACGCCCCAGGGCACGCTGGCGGAAAAGCTGCGCGCCGGCGGCGCCGGTATTCCGGCCTTCTTCACCAAGACCGGAGTTGGCACCATCGTGGCCGAAGGCAAGGAACTGCGCGAGTTCGAAGGCGAAACCTATGTGATGGAGCGCGCCCTGGTACCCGAAGTGGCGCTGGTAAAGGCGCACCGGGCCGACAAGTCGGGCAACCTGCAGTTCCGCCTGACGGCGCGCAATTTCAACCCGGCCGCCGCCATGGCCGGCCAAACCACGGTGGTGGAAGTGGAAGAGATCGTCGAGACTGGCGACATCCCGCCGGATCAGGTGCACTTGCCCGGCATCTACGTACACCGCATCGTGCTCAACGCCACGCCCGAGAAGCGCATCGAGAAGCGGACCATCACTCCCACACCCGGAGCCTGACCATGCCTTGGACCCAAGACCAGATGGCCGCACGTGCGGCACAGGAACTCGAAGACGGTTTCTATGTGAACCTCGGCATCGGTATCCCCACACTGGTGGCCAATTTTGTGCCGGCGGACAAGGAAGTCTGGCTGCAAAGCGAGAACGGCATGCTGGGCATCGGCCCGTTTCCGACTGAAGGCCAGGTGGACGCCGACCTGATCAACGCCGGCAAGCAGACCGTGACCACGATCAAGGGCTCGTCGATCTTCGGCAGCCATGACAGCTTTGCCATGATCCGCGGCGGCAAGATCAACCTCAGCATACTGGGCGCGATGCAGGTCAGCGAACACGGCGACCTGGCGAACTGGATGATCCCGGGCAAGATGGTCAAGGGCATGGGCGGCGCCATGGACCTGGTGGCTGGCGTCAAGCGCGTGATCGTGCTGATGGAGCACGTGGCGCGCAAGAAGGACGGCACGCACGACCTGAAGGTCCTGCCCAAATGCACCCTGCCGCTCACCGGCGTCGGTGTGGTGGACCGCATCGTCACCGACCTGGCCGTGATGGACGTCACGCCTGCCGGCCTGAAAGTGATCGAGATCGCACCGGGCGTGACACGGGAAGAGCTGCAAAGCAAGACCGGCGTGACATTGCTCTGAGCCAAACCCTTGCCCAGCTACACTTCAGCAGACCAACCAGCCATGGCTTCAGACACGATTCTGGAAACGATCAAGCTGACCAAGGAGTTCAAAGGCTTCGTGGCGGTGGACAAGGTCGACCTGAAGGTTCGCCGCGGCTCGATCCATGCGCTGATCGGGCCGAATGGCGCCGGCAAGACCACCTGCTTCAACCTGCTGACCAAGTTCCTCAAGCCCACCAGCGGCCAGATCCTGTTCAATGGCGAGGACATCACGGGCGAGGCGCCGGCCCATATTGCACGCCGCGGCATCATCCGCTCGTTCCAGATCTCGGCCGTGTTCCCGCACCTGAGCGTGCTGGAGAACGTGCGCGTGGCGCTGCAGCGCAAGCTCGGCACCTCGTTCCACTTCTGGCGTTCCGAGAGCTCGCTCACGGGCCTGAATGCGCGGGCACTGGAGCTGCTGGCGGCCGTAGATCTGGAAAGCTACGCCCATATCACGACGGTGGAGCTGAGCTACGGCCGCAAGCGTGCGCTGGAGATTGCCACCACGATGGCGATGGACCCGGAACTGATGCTGCTGGACGAGCCCACGCAGGGCATGGGACTGGAAGACGTAGACCGGATCAAGCAACTCATCAAGAAGGTGTCGGCGAACCGCACCGTGCTGATGGTGGAGCACAACATGAGCGTGGTCTCCAGCATTGCCGACACCATCACGGTGCTGGCGCGCGGCGCCACGCTGGCCGAGGGTCCCTATGACCAGGTGTCGAGGAACCCGGCCGTGATCGAGGCCTACATGGGCACGGCGGATGCCGAGCTCGTAGGAGCCCACTGATGTCCGCGCCCTTCCTCGAAATCAAGGACCTGCATGCCTGGTATGGCGAGTCACATGTGCTGCACGGCGTGAATTTCACCGTGCGCGAGGGCGAGGTGGTGACGCTGCTGGGGCGCAACGGCGCCGGCCGCACCAGCACCATGCGCGCCATCATGGGCCTGACCGGCAGCCGCAAGGGGTCGGTGCGGATCCATGGCACCGAGACCATCAACATGGCCACGCACCGCATTGCCCGCCTGGGACTGGGCTACTGCCCGGAGGAGCGCGGCATTTTCTCCAGCCTGTCGGCCGAAGAGAACCTGATGCTGCCGCCGGAACTGGCCAAGGGCGGCATGAGCGTGGACGAGATCTACGCCATGTTTCCGAACCTGAAGGAGCGCTCCAGCAGCCAGGGCACGCGGCTTTCGGGTGGCGAGCAGCAGATGCTGGCAGTCGCGCGGATTCTGCGTACCGGTGCCCGGTTGCTGCTGCTGGACGAGATTTCCGAAGGCCTGGCGCCGGTGATCGTGCAAAAGCTTGCCGAGATGGTGGTCATGCTGCGCGCCAAGGGCTACACCATCGTCATGGTGGAGCAAAATTTCCGCTTTGCCGCGCCGCTGGCCGACCGCTTCCTGGTCATGGAACATGGCGAGATCCAGCAGGAGTTCACCCAGGCCCAGCTGCCCGAGCGGCTGGCCCAATTGCACGAGTACCTCGGCGTCTAGATTCGGTCCACAACCCCATACCCCCCATCATCACCCACAGGAGATCAAGATGAAACTAAGAAAAATTGCTGCCGCCTGCGCGCTGGCCACCAGCGCCTGGTTCGGCTTCGGCACGGCCGCCCACGCGCAGATTTCGGGCGATGTGATCCGCATCGGCATCATCACCGACATGTCCAGTCTGTATGCCGACATTGACGGCCCGGCAGGCGTCGAAGCCATCCGGATGGCGATCGCCGACATGGGCGGTGCGATCAACGGCAAGAAGATTGAACTGCTGTTTGCCGACCACCAGAACAAGGCCGACGTCGCTGCTTCCAAGGCGCGCGAGTGGTTTGACCAGCAAGGCCTGGACATGCTGATCGGCGGCACCAACTCTGGCACCAGCCTGGCCATGGCCAAGGTGGCAGCCGACAAGAAGAAGCCGTTTCTGGTGGTGGGTGCTGCCTCGTCCGCGCTGACCGGCGACCAGTGCACGCCCTACACCGTGCATTGGGCCTACGACACCGTGGCGCTGGCCAAGGGCACCGGCAACGCCGTGGTCAAGGCTGGCGGCAAGAGCTGGTATTTCCTGCAGGCCGACTACGCCTTCGGCGCGGCCTTGCAGGGTGACACGGCGAACATCGTCAAGGCCGCGGGCGGCACCATCGTCGGCACCGTCAAGCATCCGCTGTCGGCCAGCGACTTCTCCTCCTTCCTGCTGCAGGCGCAATCGAGCAAGGCGCAGATCCTGGGTCTGGCCAATGCCGGCGGCGATACCATCAATGCGATCAAGGCCGCGAACGAATTCGGCGTCACCAAGACCATGAAGCTGGCCGGCCTGCTGGTGTTCATCAACGACATCCACTCGCTCGGCCTGCCCACCACGCAAGGCATGTACCTGACCGACAGCTGGTACTGGAACAAGGACGCGGAAGCCCGCGCCTGGAGCCGCAAGTTCTTCGAGAAGATC
>JANMKM010000377.1:0-1800 GCA_031372035.1 Rhodoferax sp.
CCAGAAGCCTGGTGGAGACACTGCTTGGGGCGGGTGTGGACACCTGCTTTGCCAACCCCGGCACCAGCGAGATGCATTTTGTGGCCGCGCTGGACCAGGCTGCCGGCATGCGCTGCGTGCTGGGCTTGCAGGAAAACGTGGTCACTGGCATGGCCGACGGCTACTGGCGCATGGCGGGCAAGCCGGCCTGCACGCTGCTGCACTGCGGCCCGGGCCTGGCCAATGGGCTGGCGAACCTGCACAACGCACGCCGGGCCCACAGCGGCATCGTCAACATCGTCGGTGACCAGGCCACCTGGCACCGGCCGCACGACCCGCCACTGACAGCAGACACCGAAGCCCTGGCTCGCACCGTCTCGGCCTGGGTCCATACCTGCACCGACGTGCGCGAGGTGGGGCGCGATGCGGCGGCTGCGGTGCAGGCGGCGCGCGCTGCCCAAGGCCAGATTGCCACGCTGGTGCTACCGTCCGACGCGTCATGGGACGAAGGCGGTCTGGTGGCATCGCCGCTGGCTGTGCCCAGCGCGCCACCGGTCGATGGCGCTGCCTTGGACCACGCCGCCCGCGTGCTGCGCTCCGGCGCCAACACGCTGCTGCTGCTGGCGGGTGGCGCTGTGCTGGAGCCGGCCCAGCGCCTGGCCTGGCGCATCGCTGCTGCCACCGGCTGCGGCCTGATGGCGGACTATGTCAATGGCCGGGTGGCGCGGGGCCGCGGCCGCCTGTCGCTGGAGCGCGTGCCCTACAACACCGACCAGGCAGTGGCCGCGCTGGCGAAGTACGACCACATCATCCTGGTGAACGCAAAAGCGCCGGTCGGCTTCTTTGCGTACCCGGGCAAGCCGTCGGTGCAGCATGCGCCACATGCCCAGTTGCATGTGCTGTCGCGCGCCGAGCAGGACCCGGTGGCTGCCTTGCAGGCCCTGGCCGAGGCCCTGGGCGCGCCAGTAGTACCGCTGCCGGATGCGGGGCCACCACTGCAGGCAGCCAGCGGCACGCCTAGCCCCGAGCGGCTGGCGCAGACCGTGGGTGCGCTGCTGCCGGAGCACGCCATCGTCTCCGATGAGAGCATCTCCTATGGCCGTGGCTTCTACCGCCTGACGCAGACGGCAGCGCCGCACGACTGGCTCCATCTGGCGGGCGGCGCGATTGGCGACGGGCTGCCGGTAGCCACCGGTGCGGCCATCGGTGCCGCTGGCCAGCGCCGGGTGCTGAGCCTGCAGGCCGATGGCTCGGCCATGTATTCGCTGCAGGCCTTGTGGACCCAGGCGCGGGAGCGCCTGCCCGTGACCACCATCCTGCTGAACAACCGCAAGTACGCAATCCTGCAGAACGAGTACCGCGCCGTCGGTGCCGAGCCCGGGCCCACCGCCATGCGCATGCTGGACCTGGGCGACCCGGACCTGCGCTGGGTGGACTTGGCCCGCGGCATGGGGTTGGAAGCGGCCCAGGCAACCACGATGGAGGAGTGTGCAGACCTGATGCAGCACAGTTTTGGACTGCCGCGGCCGTTCCTGATTGAACTCATGGTGTAGCGCAATGCTCCTGATTCAGGAGCGCTCCGTGCTTTATCCATAGCGTTTGTGGCCTGTTTGTCGAGTGAATAGTGTTCGGAATTCGGCTTTGAAGGGTGGCCGAAGGCTCAAAAATCAATTGATGTCGATTTACAGTGCTTGCTTCAACATATAAAGGTCTCTTTCGTTGAGGGCACGGGTCGTGCCGTCATGCTGGCGGGCGAAGCCACGGGCAGGCAGGTGGCGGCGCGTAGGTGCGTTGGGCCGCCCCACCCGTTCGCTGAGCGCC
>JANMKM010000399.1:0-1976 GCA_031372035.1 Rhodoferax sp.
GGCAAAAGCCGTCACCACCTTCTGCCCTGCAGGAGCGTCGGCCTTGAACCAGGTGGTACCTTCATACACTTCGTAGCCCAGTGCCTTGGCCACCACTGTCTTCTGCGCGTCGCTCAATAGCGCAAAGCCGGCATCGCTGCCAGGCGCCCCCGCTGCGCCCCAATAGACATCGGCATTGCGGTAGTCGGTCATGTCGCCTTGCTGGAAGCTGGTGACCTGCTTCTTGCCCAGCGGCGCGTTGTAGTTGAAGTAGTTCTTCACGCCGGTGGTTTCGGTGAAGCTGCTGACCACTTGCTGGCCGCTGGGCCCATCGGCGTCCAGATAGCGCTTCGGACCGGTACCTGAATTGATGTAGTTCAGCACCACCGTCTTTTGCGCCGCGCTGAGCTGATCGTGGCCGGTGCCGGCCGCGGGCTTGGCGGTGGCGCCGCTCCACAACGACGCGGGCATTGCGTCATAGTCAAAGACGTAGCCGGCGGCGCTGGCCACAACCAGCTTTTGCGCGCCACTGAGGCCGGCAAAACCGGCGTCGGCAGCCGGCGCCGCAACCCCGGCGGTACTCCAGCCAATGGCCGCATTGGCGTACTGCGGCGAATACAGGTAATCCTGCACCACGGTGGTTTCGGTAAAGCCAGGGACGACCTGCTGTCCCGGGGGTGCCACGGCCTTTTCGAAGTTCTTCGGGAAATTTGTGGAGGCAAAGCCGGCGACCACCTGCTGAGCGGCCGGGGCCTGGGCATTGACGTAGTTCTTCACGCCGACGCCGTCAGCCACGTAGGTCTCCAGCACCGACTGCTGTTGCTCCGACAACTTGGAATACAGCTTGCCGGCCGAGGGCTTTGGTGTGGCCGGTGTCCACAGGGTCTGGGGCATGGCGTCATAGTCCAGGGCGTAGCCCAGGGTTTCAGCGACCTCCAGTTTCTGCCGCCCATCCAGAGCGGCAAAAGCCGTATCGTTTTCAGCCGGCGCACTGGCGTTCCAGCCGCCAGTCGGACCGTTGATGTAGTCCAGCACCGCCGCCTGCTGCGCCGAGCTCAATTGCGCAAAGCCGGTCTGCGCAGCCGGTTTGGGCGCAGCCGCACTCCAACGGTCGACAGGCATGGCGTCGTAGTCGAAGGCATATCCCAGCGAACCCGCAACCGCCATCCTTTGCAAGGTGCTCAGACTACCGTAGGCCGTGCCAGCCGCAGGCGCCGCGCTGCCTGTGACCGACCATTGGGTCGGCACATGCACATAGCCAGGGCTGTTGAGGAAGTCTGTCACGACCTTTTCCTCGGTTGCGCTGAGCTTGCCAACCGGCGTGTCCGCTGCCGGGCGCGGTATCGGATCGGTGGTGGTCGTGTTGCTCCCGGGCACTGGCGTGTGCTTGACCCAGAGCGCCTCCGGTATGGCGCTGTAGTCAAACACATAGCCCAGACTGGAGCCGACCGCGATCTTGCGTGCCGTGTCCAGGCTGGCAAAAACGGCGTCGGTCGCCGGTGCAGCGACCGCCCCGGCCGCCCAGTTGACCAGCGCGTTTTGGTAGAACGGTGAAACCTGGCTGTTGCCGGCGCCGGCACGGCCCTCGATATAGGCCACTACCAGTTGCCGTTGCGCCGCTGTCAGCTGCGCATAGGTGGCGTTAACGCCGGGAATTTCGATGTCGTCACCGGGCAGGTCGGAGGTACCGTTGTCCCACAGGCTGGCCGGCATGGCGTAGTAGTCGAATACATAGCCCAGGGAATTGGCAACCACCAGTTTTTGCGCGCCGCTCAAACCATCAAATCCGATGCCGGCGAGTGGCGGGAGCAGACCGTACTTGGCCCAGTCGATCGCAGCATTGCTGTAGTCAGGTGCCTCGCCCTGGACAAAGCTGCTCACCATCTGCCGGCCTGCGGCCGCATCCGCCTTGTAGAAGGCAAGACCATCGAACCGGGTGTAGCCGGCGCTGGACGTCAGCAGCGGACCTTGCGTCAACACCGTGCGGAAGGCGCCCG
>JANMKM010000504.1:0-9584 GCA_031372035.1 Rhodoferax sp.
CGCTTCTCGATCAGATGCCGCGCCAGCTTGGCCGTGGTCGTGGTCTTGCCGGCCCCCTGCAAACCGGCCATCAGGATCACGGCCGGCGGCTGCGTCGCCAGGTTGATGTCGCTGATGCCTTCGCCCATCGTGGCCGCCAGCTCGCGATTGACAATGGACACCAGTGCCTGCCCGGGCGAGAGCGAGCCGATCACCTCCTGGCCCAGCGCCTTGTCCTTGACCCGGGCGATGAAGTCGCGCACCACCGGCAGTGCCACGTCGGCCTCCAGCAGGGCCATGCGCACCTCACGCAGCATGTCGGCAACATTGGCCTCTGTGATGCGGGCCTGGCCGCGGATTTCCTTGACCAGGCGGGACAGTTTGTCGGTGAGAGCGGATGCCATGGGAGGTCCAGAGGCGGCGCAGGCCGCAAAGATGTGGGGAGAAATGCCGAGGCCAGGACGCTTCGCCAACTGGCAAAACGCTAAACTGCGTCCATGATTTTAGCCAGCGCATCCTCGGCAAGCCTGGGCCTGAGTGCGGCTGCAGCCTGTGCCTATGCGTTACCCGCGCTGGGCGCCAGCCGGCTGGGCCAGCGCCCTGCCCGGTTGCTGGTGCTGCTGGCCTGGCTGCTGCACGGTGCGCTGCTGGCGGTTGCGATGTTCTTCGAGGCACCGCGATTCGGTTTCGCACCGGCATTGTCGGTGACCGTGTGGCTGGCGATCACGATCTACGGTATCGAAACCGCCATCTTTCCACAGTTGGAGATCCGCTGGGCCTGGTGCGCCGTCGGCGCTGCCGCGGTGCTGCTGGCACTGGCCTATCCCGGCACGACCCTGCATCCGGCGGCGTCCGTCTGGCTGCCACTGCACTGGGCGCTGGGGATCGCCTCCTACGGCCTGTTCACGGTGGCAGTGGGCCACGCGTGGCTGATGTCCCGGGCCGAAAAGCGCATCCGCCTGGCGGCGGACACCCACAGCGGCATGCCCCTGCTGACCATGGAGCGCCTGACTTTCCGCTTCGTCATGGCCGGCTTCATCCTGCTGTCGGCCACACTGGCGGTCGGCCTGTTGTTCAGCGAGTCGCTGTATGGCCAGGCCAGCGCACCGCGCTGGAACCACAAGACCGTGTTTGCCGTGCTGTCGTGGGCCAGCTTCGCGCTGTTGCTGGTGGGCCGACTGCGCTTTGGCTGGCGTGGCCGGCGTGCCGTGCAAATCCTGTACACCGGCGCCGTGCTGCTGCTGCTGGCTTACGTGGGTTCGCGCTTCGTGCTCGAAATCGTCTTGAAGCGCACGGTGTGAAATACCTCGTACTGCTTGCGGTGCTGCTGCTGGCTTTCGGCATCTGGCGTTCCGGGAGGCGGCGCCCGCCAGCCCGGCGACCTCCCGCAGCCGCTCCCGAAGCCGCGGCCCAGGACATGCTGGCCTGCAGTGTCTGCGGTGTGCATCTGCCGCAAGCTGACATCGTGACCGGTCAACTCGGTCACTACTGCTCGGACGCGCACCGGCGCAGCGCGGAGCCCTGAATGGCCAACGACCCCGGGACCCAATCGTGGTTCGGGCCCGGCATGCCGGACGCACTGGCCGAGGCGGCGGATGCCGCCGAGGGCCCTGGCGATGTAGCCCGGCTGTGGAATCCCTTCATGACGGCGCGCCTGACCCTGGGTCTGGTGCTGCTGCTGTTGCAGGGTGCGCTGTATTCCCTGGGCCAATCGCAGAACATCCTGCTGCTGGTGATCTGCAGTGCCTACTTTGCCGCGACGCTGTTTGTGCGCCTGCTGGCAACACCGCGCCAGTTGGGCCACAACTTCGACCCGCAATGGCTGTCCATCATCGGCGTCGACGTACTGGCCTTTGCCGCTCTGCAGTTCGTACAGGGCAGTAACATCAACTATGCACCGCTGTTCGCCTTGCCGGTGCTGCTGGCTTCAGTCCTGGGCTCACAGCCACTGGCGCTGGGCACGGCCGCGACGGTGACCCTGCTGCTGCTGTCGGACGCGGTCTGGATGTCGGTGCGCCTGCCCGGCTATGCCACTTCACCGTTCGTCCAGGCGGCGCTGACCGGCGCCGGCTGCTTCGTGATTGCCTTCCTGGCCCACCAGCTGGCGCTGCGGGTTGCCAGCGAGGAACAGCGGGCGCGCCGCAGCCAGCTGGTGGCGCGGATCCAGCGCCAGGTCAACGAGCTGGTCATCGAGACCTTGAACGACGGCATCCTGGTGATTGACGCGCAAGCCACGGTGCGCGCAGCAAACCCGGCAGCACGCAACATGCTGGGCTCCGGTGGTCCGGTCCGCAGCCATGCCTTTGACCTTCGCACGCAGGCGGGTTGGCGCGCCCTGGCCGACATGACACAGCTGAGTTTCGCCGACGGTGTGCCGCTGGAGGCTGATGTGGTGATCCGCCACGGTGGCCAGGGTCCACGCCATGTCCATGTACGGACCCGCCAGACCGCGGCCCAGGGCAGTGAGAGCCTGTGCGTGATGTTCCTGCAGGACCAGCGCGAGATCGAAGCCCGGGCACGGACCGAGAAGCTTGCCAGCATGGGCCGCATGTCGGCAGCTGTGGCGCACGAAATCCGCAATCCGCTGGCCGCGATCGCCCAGGCCAATGCGCTGCTGGATGAGGACCTGCGGGACCCGAGGCATCGGCAACTGACGATGATGGTCCGGCAAAATGCCAAGCGCCTCGAAAAAATCGTCGAAGACGTGCTGAATTTCTCCAGGGTGCCACACCGCGACCAGATGTACCCGCCCCAGGCGCTGGCCCTGAACGCGGCCGTGGAGCGGATCTGCCGCGACTGGCAACAGCATACCGAAGTCGGCGCGCTGCTGCGGGTTGAGCTCGCGGGGCCGGAGCTGGATGTGGCCTTCGAGTCGGAACACCTGCGCCGGGTTCTCATCAACCTGCTGGACAATGCGCGCCGCTATGTGCGGGCCATGCCGGATGCGATCCAGGTCTCGACCCGGCGCTCGACCCGCGGTATGGCCGTGCTCGGTGTCTGGAGCGCCGGCGCCCCGCTCGAACCCTCAGTCGAACGCCATCTGTTCGAGCCTTTCTTCTCCTCCGAGAGCCGCTCCAGCGGTCTGGGTCTGTTTATATGCCGCGAACTGTGCGAAGGCCATGGCGCCTCGATCTCCTACGTGCGCAGCCAGCGCACCCTGAGTGACGCACCGACCGAGGGCAACGAGTTCGTTGTCACGCTGCGGCCCTTGCCGGCCGACGACCGGGCCGCGACGGCCTTTGCCGCTGCGAGCGCCACACCATGAGCATGTCAACCGCCAATGCACAGATCCTGGTTGTGGACGACGAGCCCGACCTGCGGACCCTGTACGAGTTGACGCTGCTGCGTGAAGGCTACCGGGTGGAGGCCGCCAGCAGTCTGGCGGAAGCCTGGCAGCATCTGCAGGCACGCCGCTTCGATGTGATCATCACCGACATGCGCCTGCCTGATGGCCTGGGAACCTCGCTGCTGCTGGGTGTGCGCCAGCAGCAGCGCAGCGAACGATGTGTGGTGATCACGGCCTACGGCTCGGCCGAGAACGCCGTGGAGTCCCTCAAGGCCGGAGCCTTCGATTACCTGACCAAGCCGGTCGACCTGAAACAGTTCCGCTCCGTGATTGCGTCTGCCATTCAGGACACGACTGCGAATGGCGCGCTACCCGGCACCACCCGCCCGGTGCTGCCGGAAGTACCCGGTCGCAGCGCTGCGGGTGAAGCGGTGCTGCAACGCATCGTGGGGGACTCTGCCGTCATGCGCTCCGTCAAGGAACGCATCGTCAAGGTCGCACGCAGCATGGCGCCAGTACTGGTACGGGGCGAGTCGGGTACCGGCAAGGAACTGGCCGCCCACGCCCTGCATGCCAACAGCCACCGCGCCCAGGGGCCCATGGTCGCTGTGAATTGCAGTGCCATTCCCGAGAACCTGCTGGAAGCGGAATTCTTTGGTGCCCGCAAAGGCGCCTACACCGGCGCAACCCAGGACCGCGAGGGCTTCTTCCAGGCGGCGCGCGGCGGCAGCCTGTTCCTGGACGAGATCGGTGACCTGCCAATCGCCATGCAATCCAAGCTGCTGCGGGCCATCCAGGAGCGCTGTGTGCGCCCGATCGGCTCGACCCAGGAAGAGGCCGTGGACGTGCGCATCATCAGCGCCACCCACAAGGACCTCGCGGCCGAGGTCCAGGCCGGGCGCTTTCGCCAGGACCTGTACTACCGGCTCAATGTGATCGAGATCGTGATTCCACCACTGCGTGAACGGCCCGAGGATCTACCCGCGCTGTGCCGGGCGCTGCTGGGCCGTATCGCCGCCGAGTCCGGTATTGCGGTGCCGGAAGTCACGCCCGCCACCCTGGACCTGCTGGCGACCGATCCCCTCAAGGGCAATGTGCGTGAACTGGAGAACCTGCTGCACCGGGCGGTGGCCTTGGGCGAAGGCGACCCGTTGCGGGTGGACCTCGCCAACGAAGCCACACAACCGATGCCGCTGGCGCCATCCACCAGCGCCGCGCCGCTCGCCGACCTTGGTCTCACACTACCGTCCACCCCGACCGATCTGCAACTGCACCTGGACCAGCAGGAGCGCGAGATCCTGGTGCGCACGCTGCAGGAGACCGGCTTCAACCGCACGGCCGCGGCGGCACGCCTGTGCTTGAGCCTGCGCCAGATCCGCTACCGCATTGCCCGGCTCAACATTGACATGCCGCAGGGCAACGAAGCCAGCGATGAACCTGGTTGAACCAGCGCACGCCCAGTTGCCCAACCCAGACCGCCTGTGGCGTGAAGGCTGGTACCGATTTGCGCGCCCGCTCGCGTCGCCCAACTGCGGCCCGCGTCCAGCGCAGGCACTGGTCGATCTGGTGGTCCTGCATTGCATCAGCCTGCCACCGGGACAGTATGGCGGGAGCGCGGTGCAGCAGCTGTTCCTGAACCAGCTGGACTGGGAACAGCATCCCTACTACGACAGCATCCGCGGGCTGCAGGTCTCCAGCCATTTCTATGTGCAGCGCAGTGGTGCCTTGTGGCAATTCGTCAGTTGCGACATGCGGGCCTGGCACGCCGGCGAGTCGCACTACCGCGGCCGCGACAACTGCAACGACGACTCGATCGGCATTGAACTCGAGGGCAGCGACGACCAGCCATTCGAGCCAGCCCAGTACGAAACCCTGGCCAGCCTGGGCGCAGCGGTGACACAGCGCTACCCGATCAGCTATCTCGCCGGTCACGAACACATCGCACCGGGACGCAAGTCGGACCCGGGGCGTGGCTTTGTGTGGACGCAATTGCAACAGGCGTTGGGGCTGGGACCTCAGTGTTTTCCCGAAGGCTGCCTGGACTGACAGACACGCAGGCACTGCTGCGCCGATAACGGGTCCCGGTCGCAACCGCAACAACGAAGCCAGCAGGCATGCGCCCTGGCGACCAAAAGCGGCCGCCAGCGCACGCTCCATGCGGCTGCGCCATACCGAAGGTTGACCAGCATTGCCGCGCTGACGCATGCCGCGCATGACAGCCCATCCGCTTTGGCTTGGCGCCCCGACAGGCGCCAGCGCAATGGCGTTGTGCCAACAGGCACATCCGGGCCGGTACACTACAGGTAGTGGCTTGTGTTCACCCATGACCCCATATATAGTGTGCGCTGACCGTCGCCTCCGGCACCCACGAAGCCTTGCGACCAGGGGTTGCGCCGCGGCGGCGACAGCCGATTGAAACCATAAAACATCGCCCATATCGAGGAAACAATGCAAACAGCTTTGAACATGCCATCGACGCTTCAGCCTGGAGTCCACGCGCAGCACGGTGCCCAAAGCAAACCAGACGCGGCTGCGAAGCCGCTCGACAACTACCAGATCATCCGACGCAACGGCGCGGTCGTGCCGTTCGAGCCCAACAAGATTGCGGTGGCCATGATGAAAGCCTTCCTGGCGGTGCATGGCACCCAGGGCGCAGCCTCGGCCAGCGTGCGTGAAACTGTCGACGGACTGACCCATACCGTGATCCGGGCGCTGGTCCGTTCGCGTCCGGGTGGCGGCACCTTCCATATTGAAGACGTGCAGGACCATGTGGAGCTCGGTCTGATGCGTGGCGGCCACCACGAGATTGCCCGGGCCTACGTGCTGTACCGCGAGAAGCGCTCGCAGGAGCGTGCCAAGCGCATCGTACCGGCGGAGCCACAAGTGGCCCAGTTGTACGCCATGGATCAGGGCCAGCGGGTGCTGCTGGATCTGGGACGGCTGCGGGATCTGATTGATGCCGCCTGTGCCGGCCTGGGCGCGGATGTGCGCGCCGAGCCGATCATGGCGGAGACCATGCGCAACCTGTATGACGGCGTGCCTATGGACGAGGTCTACAAGGCCTGCGTGCTTGCCGCACGCACGTTGATCGAACGCGACCCTGACTACACCTACGCCACGGCGCGACTGCTGTTCCATACCATTGCCAAGGAAGTGCTGGGTCAGGACGTTGCACCGGCTGACATGGGGCCGGCCTATGTCGACTACTTTCCGCAGTTCATCAAACGCGGCGTCGAGAACGAATTGCTGGACGAACGGCTGTTGCAGTTCGACCTGCCGCGTCTGGCCGGCGCGCTCAAGGCCGAGCGCGACCTGAAGTTTGACTACCTCGGTCTGCAGACCCTGTATGACCGCTACTTTCTGCACGTTGGCAAGACCCGGATCGAATTGCCGCAGGCCTTCTTCATGCGCGTGGCAATGGGTCTGTCCCTGGGCGAAATCGACCGCGAGGCCCGCGCCATCGAGTTCTATGAGGTCCTGTCCTCGTTTGACTTCATGTCCAGCACGCCAACGCTGTTCAACAGCGGCACGCTGCGCTCGCAGCTCTCCAGCTGCTACCTGACGACGGTGCCGGATGACCTGGACGGCATCTATGAATCGATCAAGGAAAACGCCCTGCTGTCGAAATTTGCCGGCGGCCTGGGCAACGACTGGACCCGCGTGCGTGCGCTGGGCTCGCACATCAAGGGCACCAATGGCGAATCCCAGGGCGTCGTACCCTTCCTCAAGGTGGTCAACGACACTGCGGTCGCCGTGAACCAGGGTGGCAAACGCAAGGGTGCGGTCTGCACCTACCTGGAAACCTGGCATCTGGACATCGAGGAATTCCTGGAGCTGCGCAAGAACACCGGTGACGACCGGCGCCGCACCCACGACATGAACACGGCCAACTGGATCCCCGACCTGTTCATGCGCCGGGTGGTGGAGAAGGGCAACTGGACCCTGTTCTCGCCTTCGAACGTGCCGGACCTGCACGACAAATTCGGCATCGAGTTCGAGCAGGCCTACGTGGCCTACGAGGAGCGGGCTGCGCGCGGCGAGATCAAGCCAGCCCGCACCCTGCCCGCGGCCGACCTGTGGCGCAAGATGCTGACCATGTTGTTCGAGACCGGACATCCCTGGATCACGTTCAAGGATGCCTGCAATGTGCGCTCGCCGCAGCAGCACGTGGGCGTGGTGCACTCCTCCAACCTGTGTACCGAGATCACGCTCAACACCAGCGACACCGAGACTGCCGTCTGCAACCTGGGCTCGATCAACCTGTTGCAGCACCTCAAGGATGGAGCGATCGACCACAGCAAGCTGCAGGTCACGGTAGCCACCGCCATGCGCATGCTCGACAACGTCATCGACATCAACTACTACGCCGTGAAGAAGGCGCGCGACTCGAACATGCGGCACCGACCGGTAGGCCTCGGCGTCATGGGCTTCCAGGACGCGCTGTACGAGCTGCGCCTGCCGTATGCCAGCGATGCTGCCGTCGAATTTGCCGACCGCTCGATGGAGGCCGTCTGCTACTACGCATATCAGGCCTCGACCGAGCTGGCGCGCGAGCGCGGTCGCTACTCCAGCTACAAGGGCTCGCTCTGGGACCGCGGCGTGCTGCCGATCGACACCCTGGATCTGCTGGCCACGCAACGCGGCGGCTTTGTGGAGGTGGACCGTAGCAGCAGCCTGGATTGGGATGCGCTGCGCAAGAAGATAGCCCGCCATGGCATGCGCAACTCCAACTGCGTGGCAATCGCACCAACTGCCACGATCTCCAACATCATCGGCGTTGACGCCTCGATCGAACCCTGCTTCGGCAACCTGTCGGTCAAGTCCAACCTGTCGGGCGAATTCACGGTCATCAACCACTACCTGGTGCGGGATCTGAAGGGGCTCGGCCTGTGGGACGACGTGATGGTGATGGACCTCAAGCACTTCGAAGGTTCCCTGCGGCCTATCGACCGCGTACCGGCCGAGGTCAAGTCCCTGTACGCGACGGCCTTCGAGATCGAGCCGCGCTGGCTGGTGGAAGCGGCGGCACGGCGGCAGAAGTGGATCGACCAGGCGCAGTCGCTCAACATCTATATGGCTGGCGCATCCGGCAAGAAGCTCGACGAGACCTACAAGCTGGCCTGGGTGCGCGGCTTGAAGACCACTTATTACCTGCGCACCACCTCGGCCACACCGGCCGAGAAGTCCACGGTCAGCGCGGGCCGCATGAATGCCGTTTCGTCGCAGCACAGTGGCGGCGCCATGATGAGCGCACTCGACATCGCGGCCGCTGCGGCACAGGCACAACTGGCTGCCGCGCCGGCCACCGATATCAAGATGTGCGGCATCGACGATCCCACATGCGAGGCCTGCCAATGACACGCTGCAACTGCGTGCTGCATGCAGCACGCGATGCTATGGAACAACACAATTGCGCGGCGATGTGAATGAATACTTTTCAATTCATTTCGCTACTCACATAATCCGCAGATTGGAATCATCTATGTTGACCTGGGACGAAGAAGTCAAGCCCACATCGCAATTGCCCATCGCTCGCGGCTCCTCTGACAGCCGCCTGAACGAGTCACCGTCTCTGATCCCTGCATACGGCGCGCAGATCCATCCACTGCACACCGGTCTGGTCATTCCCCTGTCCGATAGCGACGCTGCCGAAAGCGTATTGACCATGCCCCTGGTCACGGCGCCGCGTCGCATCAAGGCTTCGGACAAGCGCATCATCAACGGCCAGACCGACGTCAACCAGCTGGTGCCGTTCAAGTACAAATGGGCCTGGGAGAAATACCTCTCCAGCTGCTCCAACCACTGGATGCCGCAGGAGGTCAACATGACGCGCGACATCGCGTTGTGGAAGACACCGGGCGGCCTGACCGAGGACGAGCGCCGCATCGTCAAGCGCAACCTCGGCTTCTTCGTCACGGCCGATTCGCTGGCTGCCAACAACATCGTGCTAGGCACCTACCGCCACATCACGGCGCCCGAGTGCCGCCAGTTCCTGCTGCGTCAGGCCTTCGAAGAAGCGATCCACACCCACGCCTACCAATATATCGTTGAGTCGCTGGGCCTGGACGAGAGCGAGATCTTCAACGCCTACAACGAGATTGCATCGATCCGCGACAAGGACGAGTTCCTGATCCCGTTCATCTCGGCCATCATGGATCCGAACTTCGTCACCGGAACCACGGCCAATGACCAGACCCTGCTCAAGTCGCTGATCGTGTTTGCCTGCCTGATGGAAGGCCTGTTCTTTTACGTTGGCTTCACCCAGATTCTGGCTCTGGGCCGGCAGAACAAGATGACCGGTGCCGCCGAGCAGTACCAA
>JANMKM010000527.1:0-12808 GCA_031372035.1 Rhodoferax sp.
CACCCAGGGCATGTACCTGACCGACAGCTGGTACTGGAACCGCGACGCCGAGTCGCGCGCCTGGAGCCGCAAGTTCTTCGAGAAGATCAAGCGCATGCCCTCCAGCATCCAGGCCGCCGACTACTCGGCCGCGCTGCAGTACCTGACGGCGGTCAAGACCATCGGCACCGACGACGCGGACAAGGTGCTGGCGCAGCTGCGCAAGACCAAGATCAACGACGTCTTCGCCAAGGGCGGCTATATCCGGGCTGACGGTCGCATGGTGCACGACATGTACCTGATGCAGGTCAAGACACCGGCCGAGTCGACCGAGCCCTGGGACTACTACAAGGTGGCCCAGACCATCAAGGGCGAAGAGGCCTGGACCACCAAGGCCGAATCCAAGTGCGCACTCTGGAAGTGATGCAGACACACTGACCGGGAACGCAACCCCGTTCGCCCTGGGCCTGTCGCTGGGTTCGACAGGCTCAGCCCGAACGGGGTGGCTTACCAAGGCATTCCATGACAGAAATCTTCGGCATTCCGATCCAGGCCTTCGCTGGGCAGTTGCTGCTCGGCCTGGTCAATGGCTCGTTCTATGCCATGCTCAGCCTGGGCCTGGCCGTGATCTTCGGCCTGCTGGGCATCGTCAATTTTGCCCACGGCGCGCTCTACATGATCGGCGCCTATGTGGCCTGGCTGAGCCTGGAAAAGCTCGGCCTGAATTACTGGTTTGCCCTGATCCTGGCGCCGCTGGTGGTAGGCGCCATCGGCGTCCTGATCGAACGCACCCTGTTGCGCCATCTCTACAAGCTGGATCCGCTGTACGGACTGTTGCTGACCTTTGGCCTGGCGTTGATCTTCGAGGGCCTGTTCCGGGACCAGTTTGGCGTCTCCGGCCAGCAATATCCGGTGCCCGAGTTGTTGCAGGGCGCGACCAACCTGGGCTTCATGATTTTGCCGAACTACCGCGCCTGGGTCGTGGTGGCATCGCTGACGATCTGCCTGGGAACCTGGTTCGTGATCGAGAAGACCAGCCTGGGTGCCACGCTTCGCGCGGGCACTGAAAACCCGGCGCTGGTGCAGGCTTTCGGCATCAACGTGCCGGTGATGGTGACACTGACCTACGCTGGCGGCGCCGCGCTGGCGGCGATTGCCGGGGTGCTGGCCGCACCCGTGATCCAGATCACACCGCTGATGGGTTCGAACCTGATCATCGTGGTGTTCGCGGTGGTGGTGATCGGTGGCATGGGCTCGATCCTGGGCTCGATCCTCACCGGCGTCATGCTGGGTCTGGTGGAGGGCCTGACCAAGGTGTTCTACCCGGAAGCGTCGAGCATCGTGGTGTTCGTGATCATGGCGATCGTGCTGATGATCCGCCCGGCCGGCCTGTTTGGCAAGGAAGCCTGATATGAGCGCAGAAAAAGCTTCCAGTGGCATGACCATCGAGCGCATCGGGCAGCTGACCTGGCTGGCGGTGTTCGGCTTCCTGCTGGTGGCGCCCTTCATCGGCGTATACCCGATCTTTGTCATGAAGGCGCTGTGCTTTGCCATCTTCGCCTGTGCCTTCAATTTGTTGCTGGGCTACACCGGGTTGCTGTCCTTCGGCCATGCCGCCTTCATGGGCTCGGCCGCCTATGTCACCGGCTGGCTGGTGCGCAGCGCCGGCTGGTCGCCCGAACTCGGGCTGTTGGCGGGCACAGTGATTGCCGGCGCGCTGGGACTGCTGGTGGGCCTGATCGCGATCCGCCGCCAGGGCATCTACTTCGCCATGATCACGTTGGCGATGGCCCAGATGATCTACTTCATCTGCCTGCAGGCGCCATTCACCGGCGGCGAGGACGGCCTGCAGGGCGTGCCGCGCAGCAGCCTGTTTGGTGTGATCCCGCTGGACAACGACCTGACGATGTACTTCGTGGTGCTGGCGGTGTTTGTAGCCGTGTTCCTGGCCATCCGCCGGATCGTGCACTCGCCCTATGGCCAGGTGCTCAAGGCAATCCGCGAGAACGAACCGCGCGCCATCTCGCTGGGCTATGACGTGGACCGCTACAAGCTGCTGGCCTTCGTGCTGTCCACCGCCATTGCCGGCCTGGCCGGCTCGCTCAAGACCCTGGTGCTGGGCTTTGCCACGCTGTCGGACGTGCACTGGTCGCTCTCGGGCGAGGTGGTGCTGATGACCCTGCTGGGTGGCATGGGCACTTTTGCCGGCCCGGTGGTGGGCGCGGTCACGATCATCGGCTTGCAGAATTTCCTGGCTGACCGCGTCGGCTCCTGGGTCACCGTGATCATCGGCGCGATCTTCGTGTTCTGCGTCATCGCCTTTCGCCGCGGGGTGGTGGGCGAATTGCTGGCCTGGCTGCAACGGCGGCGCTCGGCCTGAATCCACCTACAGCCGATCCCGACAGCGGCCAGCGCCATGGACCAGGCCCCAGCTGTGACAGCAGCCGCCGCACTGGCCGGCCTGTGGCAGCTGGGCGGCCTGTCCCCCGATGCATTGCCGTTGGCCCAGCTCAGCGGCAGCAACCCGGTGCTGCCCTCTTCCTTTGCGGTAGGCACGGCAGCCCAGAGCAGCATTGCAGCAGCAGCGCTGGCGGCCTGCGAGCTGGCCCATGTGCGAGGCGCGCCGCGGCGCGCCGTGCAAGTGGCGATGGAGCACGCGGCACTGGAATGCGTGGGCTGGTTCAGCCTGGACGGCAAGACGCCAGAGGTCTGGGACAAGTTTGCCGGCCTGTACCCCTGCGCCGACGGCTTCCTGCGCATCCACACCAATTTCGCGCACCACCGGGACGGCGTCCTGGCGTTGCTGGGCTTGCAGGCGGCGACGGCCGAGCGCAGCGATGTGCAGGCAGCGCTGCAGCGCTGGCAGGCGGTGGAGTTCGAGACCGCTGCGGCGCAGGCCGGCCTGGTGGCCACCGCGCTGCGCAGTTTCGAGCAATGGGATGCCAGCCCCCAGGGCCAGGCGGTAGCCAGCCAGCCGCTGCTGCGCATCGAGCGCATCGGCGACGCGCCGGCGCGGGCCTTGCCGGCCCTGGCGCCACGGGCGCGCCCGCTGCAAGGCCTGCGGGTGCTGGACCTGACCCGCATCCTGGCCGGCCCGGTGGGCACGCGGGCGCTGGCCAGCTACGGTGCCGACGTGCTGTTGGTCAACGCACCGCACCTGCCTAACATTGATGCCATTGCCGACACCAGCCGCGGCAAGCTCTCCACCCATCTGGACCTGCGCGCCCCCGCCGACAAGGCAAGCATGCAGGCACTGTTGCAGGATGCCCATGTCTGGGTCCAGGGCTACCGGCCGGGAGCCATGCAGGCGCTGGGCTTCGGCCCGCAGGCCGTGGCAGCAGCGCGACCCGGCATCGTCTATGTGTCGCTCTCGGCCTATGGAACGCTTGGGCCCTGGAGTGGCCGGCGCGGCTTTGATTCGCTGGTGCAGACCGCCATGGGCTTCAACCTGGCCGAGGGCCAGGCCAAGGGCGACGGCCAGCCGCGGCCGCTGCCGATGCAGCTGCTGGACCATGCCAGCGGCTACCTGATCGCCTTTGGTGCCGCCTGCGCGCTCGCGCGGCAGCAGCAGGAGGGCGGCAGCTGGCATGTGCAGGTGTCGCTGGCGCGCACCGGCCAGTGGTTGCGCAGCCTGGGGCGAGTGCCCGGCGGTCTGGACTGTGTGGCGGCTTCGCGCCAGCCGTATCTGGAAACCCAGCCTTCAGGCTTTGGCAGCCTGCGTGCCATTCGCCACAGCGCTGTGCTGGAAGACACAGAACCGGCCACCAGCAGGCCTTCGAAGCCGCCCGGCAGCCACCCACCGCGCTGGCCCTGAGGTCCCGTGTTGGCGCGAGCAGGCCACCGGCGGCCTGATTGCGCGATCTGGCCCTTGTCTTTACCACCGCTTCAATTGCTCTGCGCCAGCCTGTGCTTGGCGCAGCAGCAGAGCGCGGACCAGCTGCTGCCGGCGGCCATGGCCGAGAACGAGGCACCGGGTGCGCGCTCCACGCGGGCTGGCATGGAGCCCGGTGGAGCGCCGGGGCGCGGCCAGCCGCCCTGAAGCGCATGGCTGCGCGTCTGCAGCGCGGTCGAAAAGCGCTGTTTCGTACACGGCGTAAGCAGATGTGCGGTTTCGCACAGACCTCGGGCAGCGGGATTCTCACAATGCACATACGGTCCGGCGCCACCCGAAGCAACCCCATCCCGGGGCTTCGTGCCCGGCCGCCGCGGAGTGAACACCATGGGACACGACTTGCTTGCACATGCGTTGGCCAATCCGGCCCGGCTGCCCTTTCTGGCGCTGGACGAATGGAACCGCCTGCTGCGCTATGCGCGGCGCAGTGAGTTGCTGGCCCGGGTCGCTTCCCAGGCCTTTGGCCATCAGGCCGGCGGCCACCTGCCGCACGCCGCCCGCGAGCCGCTGGAACAGGCGCAACAGATATCGGGCGCACTGCGCGAACAGCGCCACACCGACCTGCTGGCGCTGATGCAGGTGGTCGCACCCATCGGCATCGAGCTGGTGGCGCTCAAGGGCACCGCCCACTGGCTGTGTGACATCACCGTGACCAATGACCGGCAGTTTGCCGAGCTTGACGTCTGGGCGGGGCCACAGTCCGGTCTGCAGTTTGAAGCCGCATTGCTGGGCCAGGGCTGGTTGCGGGCTGAAACCCAGCCAGGCATGCGGGTCGGCGTGGAGCGCTGGCTGGGTCCGGTCGATGCTGCGCAGCGTGTCCCTGTGCTGAATGTGCATGCCGATGCGCTCAGTGCTGCGCCTTTTGGCCGCTTTGGCCTGGGCCTGCAATGGGCGGCGCGGCTGCCGGTTGCCGACGCGGCTGGCCTGCATGTGCCGGCCCCCACCGACATGGTGCTGTGCGCCGTGGCCCAGCTGTTCCGGGGCCCGGTGGGCAACCATGGGCTGCGTGACCTGTCCGACATCGACATGCTGCTGCGCCGTTTCGGCAGCCAGCCAGGCTTCTGGACCGATCTGCTGGAACGTGCCGACCTGCTGTGTCTGTCCTGGTCCTTGCGCTTTGCGCTGCGCCAGGCGCAGCGCCTGCTGGGCACGCCAGTGCCATCGGCGGTGCACGACGCCATGCGTATCGGTGCCCCGCCGCGCTGGTTGTCGGGGCTGATGAACCGGCTCTGGTCGCGATTGCTGTGCACGCCCCGGTCGCAGACTGACCGCGTGCCGGCACGTCTGTCGGCGTTGCTGCTGAGTCTGCATGCGCGCTGGTTGGGTGTGGCGGCCAGCGTGACACGGCGGCTGTGATGACGGCCATTGCACGGCATCGGCTGGCAGCCAGGGGCGCACCATGTGGCTAGGCGCAGCACTCCTGTTGGCTGTGCTGGTGCTCGCCGCGGGACTGGACGCGCGCGCCAGCCTGCGCCGGGAGAGCGCCGCTGCCCGCGCCAAGCGCCTGGCGCCGGCGCGTCGGCAAAGGCTGATACGGCTGTCGCACATCGTGCACGGCGCTCATGACGCCTGGTGGGACCTGGACCTGGTGAACCAGACCGCGTATTCCTCAGACCGTTGGCGCGGCATGGCCGGTGTGGGACTGGCCGGCACGGCCAGTGGCGTGGGCCGGCGCACCATCCATCCGCAGGACAGCGAGATGATGTCCCAGCGGCTGTTGGCCAGCCTGGCGGACCCGGCATGCAGTGTCCACGTCGGCCAGTTCCGTCAGGTGCGCCGCGACGGGCAGGAAGTACCGGTGGAGGTCAGCGCCACCATCGAGCGTGACGGGCAGGGCATTGCCTTGCGCATGCGCGGCGCCACCGTGCGGGTGCACGAAGCCGGGCTGTGGCAAAAGCTCTCGGATGGCGCCCGCAAGCACCGGGAAACGGGCGCCGCGGGGCTGGTCGGAGCAGCTCCGGCAAGCCGTTCCATGGCGCCGCTTCGCTCAAATTGAAGCTGGCGGGTCACGCAGCCTCACCGCCACGGATGGGTCCGCTGGCCCATGCCGGTAAAGCGCAGCCGGCGGCACCCGTATCAGCGCCAGTGCCTCCTCCTTGCTGCCATTGAGCCAGGTGTCCCAGTCGTCCCGTTCGATCGGCACCACGGCGCGCTTGTCCGGTGGTATGGCGCCATCGGGCTTGTGCATCAGCCCCAGCAGAGCGTGGCCGTCGCAGTTTTGCGTCAGCATGGTGTAGCTCAGCACGGGTTCATCACGCAGCTTGTCGTGCCATTCGGACCACAGGCCGGCCAGGGCCCAGGGCTTGCCGTCGGCGCGCCAGAACCGCCACCACACGCACTTCTTGAACGGCGCCTGCGGGTCCGGGCCCCAATAGGGCTCGTCGTAGCTGTCCGCGGGTATCAGGCAGCGCTGGTCGCGCTTCCAGGGGGCCTTGAAGGTCGGGGAGGTCTGCATCGTCTCCACCCGGCAATTGTTGGTGCTCAGGCGTTTGCCGTCGTTGCGGGTCGGTGTGCGCGTGGCGCTGAACCAGGGGATCAAACCCCATTGCGCCCGGTCCACGCGCCCCGGGCGGATGATGACCTGGTCCCGGATGACCACGCCCTGGCCCAGGGGCCCGAGGCTGCGGCCCTTGCCTGCGGGCGGCGGCGGCAGGTCGTCGATGCCAAAGGCATCCAGCGCCGCCGGCTCAATGTACAGGTTGCACATCGGGCCATGATAGCGAGCGCGGCGTGGACGGGTTCCGTGCCTCAAGGGGCGCCGGACATGGCCCTGGCCCAGGCCGGCTGCGCCGGCAGCACATCGACGGCAGGCTCGTGGAACACCAGGCACCACCAGGTCTGCCGGTAGTGGTCTTCACTGGACTTGGCCGCGGCCCGGCGGGCAATCACTTCCACTCCGGCAATCAACAACCCGCTGGGCGTGATCCTGCGCACCACGGCCTTGTGCAAGGGCGGCAGGGCGTCGCTGGTGACGTCATGCATCAGCTTGGCCAGCAGCGCGCCCGGGTCGCTGCGGTAGGCAGCGTGTGGCTGCAGGCTCAGCTGGCCGGCCACAGCGGGCTTGGGCCGCGGCAATTTCACGCCGCGCTCGCGAAGACGGTAGACTTGTGCAAACACTGATTAAATATACAGTATTATGGCACCCATGAATACCGACACTGCCATTGCGAGCGACACCTGGATCGCAGCCTGTGCCCATGCCTTGCAGCGGCGCTGGCGCAGCGTGGATCCTGACATGCTCGAAGCGGTGGCCAGCGAGCTGTATCGCGATGAACAGCTCAAGCTGCTGCCCCCGACCCAGGCTGCAGCCCGGTGGCTGAGCCCGGTGGTGCGGCAGGCCCACTAGGCCGCTGCCGCGTCAGGGGTTGAGTCAGGTGCCAGCCTGGCGCTCGCCGTCATGCCGGGCCAAGTAGCGGCGCCACAGGATTGTCACTGTCAGAGCCAGGCCGAGCACGGCCACCAGATTGACCAGCAGGGTTGCACCGGCAGGCAGAAACACGATGGAATAGTTGATGCCGGACCGAAAGCCGAACTGCCACTCTGGCGAATAGCAGGAAACCACCTGTAGGCAATGGAACAGCAGCGCGCCCAGCCATCCCAACACGTTGCCACGCAGGGCAAGAAGAGCGGACAGAAGCCCGAACACGGACCTGGCGGGTGGTGCATGCACCAGGGTAGCCTGTGCGCTGCGCATGACGGCGACACCGATGCGAAGCTTGGGAAGCTGCCGTTCTACCATTGAACGACACCCGCGTTCCGGCGGAACTAGCGGGAACTGTTGACCAGGCCCGCGCGCTGCTTTACCAATGGTTCACTGGTACCAATTATGGTTGGCTTTCTATTCTCCCTTTCACGATGCCCATGACATTCCGGATTCGAGATCTCGTCGTCGGCACTCAGGCGCTGACGCTCACGGCCTGATTCGGCCCCGCGACTGCAGATCGAAAGGAGCAGCTGCTGCAGGACGGGCGCAGGTGGTTTTCTCACGCGTTGGTATGCTGCATCACCATGTCCGACCAACGGGTGCAGCTCGAACGCGCTATTCAGGCGCTTGAACTTCAACGCCCCTTGCTGGGTGATGCGGTTGTAGACACCAGTGTTGCTGCTCTGCACGCCCGACTTGCGGCGCTGGATGCCACAGCTGCTGCGCAGCCGGCGCAGCAGCAGCGGCAGGTCACGATCCTGTTTCTGGATGTTGTGGGTTCTACCGCCCTGTCGCTGCAACTCGATCCCGAAGATGTACATGCGGTGATGGATGGCGCCTTGGCGCGGTGCTCCAGCCGGGTGTTGGAGCACCAGGGCAAAGTGCTGCAGTACGCCGGCGACAACCTGCTCGCCGTGTTTGGCGCTGATGAGGCGCGTGAAGACGATGCCGAACGCGCCGTGCGCTGCGGTCTCGCGCTGTTGGCGGAAGGGCTGGTGCTGGGCGAGGAGGTACTGCACAGACACGGCCACGCTGGTTTCAATGTGCGCGTGGGTATGCATACAGGCGGTGTGCTGCTAGGTGGCGGCGTGGATGCGGAGGGCAATATCCGTGGCATGGCGGTGAACATTGCGGCGCGCATGGAGCAGACTGCGCCCCCGGGCGCCCTGCGCATCAGCCACGACTGCTACCGCCAAGTGCGCGGCGTTTTCGATGTAGTGCCGCAGGAACCCATCGTCGTCAAGGGAGTGGAGCAGCCCATCCTGACTTATATCGTGCAGCGTGCCAAGCCGCGTTCGTTCCGGGTGGCCAGCCGTGGCATCGAGGGGGTAGAGACGCGCATGGTGGGGCGCGATGTCGAATTGGAGCGGATGCAGCAGGCGTTCCTCCTTCTGTTCCAGGGTGAAGCCGGCCTGCAAGTGGTCACGGTCGTAGGCGGTGCCGGCGTTGGCAAGAGTCGGCTGCTGTACGAATTCCGCACCTGGGCCGAGGCTCGGCCAGAACGCTTCAAGCTGTTCCAGGGCCGGGCCACACCACAGACCCAGCATCAGCCCTACGGCTTGCTGCGGGAGGTGCTGGCCTGGCGTTTGCAGATCCAGGATACCGACAGCATGGAAGTTGCAAAGCTCAAACACGAGCAAGGCATGTGCGAACTTCTGGCGGAGGATGGGGGAGCCGGGATGGCATTGGCCCAGGCACATGTGCTGGGTCAGCTGTTGGGTCTGGACTATGCCGCCAGCCCGCATGTGCGCAGCATCGTTGATGATGCACGCCAGATGCGCAACCGCGGTTTCCATGCTGCGGCCCAGATGTTCCGGCTGATGGGTGCGCGCGACCAGCTACCGGTAGTGCTGTACCTGGACGACCTGCACTGGGCAGACGAAGCCTCCTGGGAGTTTTTGACGTACCTGGCACAGGTCGCCAGCGATACGCGCATGCTGATCGTCGGCTTGACACGGCCGCTGCGCCTGGAATTGCATCCGGATTGGGGCAGCACGGGTGCAATGCACCAGCGCTTTGAATTGCAGCCCCTGGATGCCAGAGCCAGCCGGGAGCTGACGCTTGAATTGCTGAAGAAGCTGCCAGATGTGCCTGCTGCACTACGCGAGTTGGTGGTTGGAGGGGCGGGTGGCAATCCCTTTTACATGGAAGAACTGGTGAAGATGCTTGTGGACCAGGGTGCCATCGCCATCAGCGCCGAAAGCTGGACTTTGCGCACCGAGCGATTGGTCGCCGCCCAGGTGCCATCCACTTTGACGGGCGTTCTGCAGGCGCGATTGGATGGGTTGTCGGCGCGCGAGCGGCTCACATTGCAGCAAGCCAGCGTGATGGGCCTGGTGTTCTGGGATGCGGCGTTAGCGGCCATCGATGCACAGGCCACCGGCGTCCTGGCGCAACTGGTTCAACGTGAACTGATTCTGCCGCGGCACGACTCCAGTCTGGAGGGAGCGCGTGAATATGCCTTTGGCCACCAGCTGCTGCATCAGGTGACCTATGAAACGGTGCTCAAACACAGCCGGCAGGCCCTGCATGTGCAGGCGGCTCGGTGGCTCGATGCGCAGACCGGCGTACGGGCGCACGACTTTCTGGGGGTGATCGCCCATCACTACCAGCGTGCTGGCGACATGGCCAATGCAGCATGCTATTTCACCCGAGCTGCCGAACAGGCACACCAGCGATTCGCGCAACAGGAGGCGCTACGCCATGTGGCCAGTGCGCTGGAGTTGCTTGGTTCGAGTGACGATGCCAGCCTGGCCACCTTTCGATGGCGCCTGCTGGATATCCGTGAGCGTGGATTTGCCCGGCTGGGCCAGCAGGCTGAGCAAGTGGTGGATCTGGATGCGCTGGCCAATCTGGCCGAGGTAGGGAACGACGACGTGCACCGTGCCATCGTTGCCTGGCGGCGCAGCGACGTGGCTCGACACCTGGGCGACCTGCAATTGGCGGTTGGCATGGCACGCGAGGCCATGGCGCTGGCCGAACGCGCTGGAGATATTGACAACGGCCTGATCGCGCAGCATCGGCTGTCGCAGGCAATGTCGCACCTGGACGACAAGACAGCGACCCTGGAATTGGCGGAAGATGGTCTCGCCCGCGCACAGGCCCATGGCCAACGCAGTTTGGAGCGCATGTTTCTGGACACCCTGGCTGTGACTACGGCGCGCTTGGGACGGCCCATCGCAGCGATCGGCATGTTTGAACGCGGCCTGCAAATCGCCCGGGAACTGGGGGACCGTTTCGGCGAGACTTCTGCATTGGGCAATTTGGGAGCGGCACGGATGGAGGTGGGCGACCATGCCCAGGCAAGATCACTGCTGGAGGAAGCCTTGCGGATGGATCGTGCGCTGGGCAATCGCCGCTCTGAGGCCGTCGCTCTCATCAATCTGTCGGGAATTGCGGTGCGCCAGGGTGAGGATGCAAGAGCCCTGGCCCACGCGCAGGCCGCACTGCGCATCGCCACTGAGGTACGGGGTGTTCGAACCGAGGTCTATGCGCTGCTCTGCCTGGGTGATGCAGAGCTGGCTCTGGGGCGCCATGACGCTGCGGCCGCGGCCTATGGACGCGCACGTGAGCTGGGTACGGCGATCAGTGAGGTTCAACGCCTGGATGCCACAGCAGGCCTGGCACGGGTTGCACTGGCGCGGGAAGACCTGGACCAGGCCGTGGAGCCGGTGGAGTGGCTGCTGCGCAATCTGGCAGCCGGCGGCACCCTCCAAGGCGCCAACTCAGCGCCGCGTGTCCATCTGATTTGCCACCAGGTGTTGGCACGCCGCGGTGACCCGCGTGCCCCAGGTCTGTTGCAGGCTGCACACGACGCCATACTGGCGGTCGCCGACGCGATTGACGACCCCGAATTGCGTCGGAGCTACCTGCAAAACATTCCGGAGCATCGGGAGGTGGTCGCAGCCTGGAGGCGCCAGCGTGGAGCGGGTGAAGGGAATCGAACCCTCGTATGAAGCTTGGGAAGCTGCCGTTCTACCATTGAACTACACCCGCGTGCTGCCCCGATTTTACGTGATGGTGTGTTGGCCCCGCCGCTGGGGCGTTGCCTCTACTTCAGCACATCCCCGATGCACAGGTACTTGAGCTCCACATAGTCGTCCATACCGTGGTGTGAGCCCTCGCGGCCCAGGCCGGACTGCTTGACGCCGCCGAAGGGCACATGCTCGGTGGCGATGATGCCGACATTGATGCCCACCATGCCGTATTCCAGCGCCTCGGCCACTCGGAAGATGCGGCCCACGTCGCGGCTGTAGAAGTAGCTGGCCAGGCCGAACTCGGTGTTGTTGGCGGCAGCCACGGCCTGTGCTTCCGTGTGGAATCGGAACACCGGCGCAAATGGGCCGAAAGTTTCCTCGCGCGCGCACAGCATCTGTTCGTTGGCGTCGGCCAGCACGGTGGGCTCGAAGAACTGGCCTGTGAGCTTGTGGCCACCCACCAGGATGCGCCCGCCCTTTGCCAGGCCGTCGGCCACGTGGCGCTGCACCTTCTCCACCGCTGCGTCCTCGATCAGCGGGCCTTGCATCACGCCGTCCTCGAAGCCATTGCCCACCTTCAAGCCCGCCACCTTGGCCGCAAATTTCTGCACGAAGGCTTCGTACACGCCGTCCTGCACATAGATGCGATTCGCGCAGACACAGGTCTGGCCGGCGTTGCGGTACTTGCTGGCCATGGCGCCTTCGACCGCGCTGTCGATGTCGGCGTCGTCAAACACGATGAAGGGCGCGTTGCCGCCCAGTTCCAGTGACAGCTTCTTCACCGTCGGCGCCGACTGCGCCATCAGGATCCGGCCGACCTCGGTCGAGCCGGTGAAGCTGATGTGGCGCACCACGTCGCTGGCGCACAGCAGCTTGCCAACGGCGATGGAGTTGGCGCTGTCGGCCGTGAGCATGTTCAACACGCCCGGCGGTATGCCAGCGCGCAGCGCCAGTTCGGCTGCGGCCAGGGCGGTCAGCGGTGTCAGCTCGGCCGGCTTGATGATCACCGGGCAGCCGGCGGCCAGGGCTGGCGCCACCTTGCGCGTGATCATGGCCAGCGGGAAGTTCCAGGGCGTGATGGCGGCGCAGACGCCGATGGGTTGGCGCAGCACCAGCAGCCGGCGGTTGTTGTCGAACTGCGGCAGCGTTTCGCCGTTGACGCGCTTGGCCTCTTCGGCAAACCACTCGACGAAGCTGGCACCGTAGGCCACTTCGCCTTTGGCCTCGGCAAAGGGCTTGCCCTGCTCGGCCGTCATGATGCGCCCCAGGTCTTCCTGGTTGGCCATCAGCAGGTCGAACCTCTTGCGCTGGATGATGCTGCGCTCCTTCGCGGTCTTGTTGCGCCAGGCTGGCCAGGCGGCGTTGGCAGCGTCAATCGCTGCCTGTGCCTCCTGCGGCCCCAGATTCGCCACGTCGGCCAGCTTGCGGCCATTGGACGGGTCCAGCACATCGAAGCGGCTGCTGCCCGCCACCCATTGGCCGTCGATCAGGGCGTCGGTCTTGAGCAGCGTCGGGTCGCGCAGCAGCGACAGGGGG
>JANMKM010000538.1:0-1751 GCA_031372035.1 Rhodoferax sp.
GGGCGCCGACCGGATCGACCACGGTGTCAGAGCGATTGAAGATCCGGCCCTGATCCGCATGCTGGTGGACCGGCAGATTCCACTGGGCATCTGCCCCACGTCAAACCTGGTGCTGGGTGTGTACCCCAGCATGGCTGAACACCCGATCGAGCGACTGCGCGCGGCTGGTGTGCGGGTCTCTGTCAACACCGATGACCCGGCCTTGCTGGGTACCAGCCTGGTGCGGGAGTACCAGCTCTGCCGCCAGGCATTCGGCTGGACTGACGCAGTGACCCGGGCGGTAGCGCGCACCTCAATCGAGGCCAGCTTCGCCAATCCAAATGTCAAGGCGTCACTGCTGCAGGCGCTCGATACCTGGTAGACGAGGTCACGGGACGCCATGAAGCGCCTTTTCAGGACCTATCTGTTCGTCCTGCGCCTGGGCATCCTGCTGGGCATGGCTTTCGGCACAGCCGCCTACGCCGTCCTGCTGCAGCCAACACCCCTCGGCGCCGCGCTGGGTGCGCTCACAGGTGCCGTTGAAGGATTGCTGATCATGAGCGTAGCCGGCGGGATTGACAACTTCCTGCCCCACAGCCGAATCGGCCGTGGGCTGGACCGCGCACCATTTCTGGCCACGCTGTGCATCAAGGCACTGCTCTATGGTGCGGTGGTGGTGCTGGTGATTGGCAGCGATGCCGGCCCGCGGCTGGCCTGGAACCTGGCGGAGGGCCGCCCGGACGCGCGGCCCCTGGCCTGCTACTTTGCGGTACAGCAGGCGCTGGAGCTGGCGGCGGGCGAATTCAAGCAGGCATTCGGCGCTGTGCCGCAGCTGCGATCGGCCCTGCATGCCGGACCGGTGATCACCGGCGAGGTCGGCGGCAGCCGGCGCGCCCTCGTGTTCCATGGCGACGTGATGAACACCACTGCCCGTCTGGAGAACGCCACCCGTGAGTTGGGACTCCCGTTCCTGGTATCCGGCGACGCCCTGGGCCGGCTCGACGGCCTGGAGCGCTACCGGACCCGGGATCTGGGACTGCAGCCACTGCGCGGCCGCACAGGCAACCTGCAGGTCCATGCCGTGGAGCTGGCCGCGGCGCCGGATGCGGCGCCGCTCGCGGGACCTGCGTTGCGCTCGTGCCTGTTCGGCACCGCCTCAACTAGCGGTTTCAAGGACTGGCAAAGTGGTTGCTACACTTCCCGCCCATGTCATCCGAGCAGGAACATCTGCGGGCCGCCATCACGGCGCTGGAGCAACAGCGCGCGGCCCTGGGTGATGCGGTGGTCGAATCCCTGCTGGCGCCCGCGCGCGCCAGGCTTGCAGCGTTGACATCGGAGCCGGCCGTGGTGCCGGAACAGACGCTGCGTCAAGTTTCCATCCTCTTCCTGGACGTGGTCGGCTCGACCCAGCTGAGCCAGCATCTGGACCCCGAAGAGATCTACACCGTGATGGACCGTGCTCTGGCCGACTGCTCCAGGCTGGTGCAGGCACATCACGGCCGGGTGCTGCAGTACGCAGGCGACAGCTTGCTCGGCGTGTTCGGCGCCGACGCCGCCCGGGAAGACGATGCCGAACACGCCGTGCGCTGCGGCCTGGCCCTGCTGGAATGCGGCCGCGCCCGCGCTGGGCAGGTGCTGGCCGCGCATGGCCATACCGGCTGCAACGTACGCGTGGGCATTCACACCGGCAGTGTGTTGCTGGGCGGCGGCGTGGCGGCCAGCGGCAACATCCGGGGCATGGCCGTGAACATCGCGGCGCGCATGGAACAGAC
>JANMKM010000565.1:0-17001 GCA_031372035.1 Rhodoferax sp.
AATGCCTTTGGCAGTCATCTTCTCGGTGCCGTTCTTGGCGAAGCCGGACAGCATCACGGTGCCATTGAGCGTTTCCACCTTGATGCTCATGGCGTCCACTTCGCGGTTCTCGACAAAGCGGCTCTTGATCTGGGTTGTGATGGTGGCGTCGTCGACATAGGCGCCAACGGTTTCCTGGCCACGGGTCACGGCACAGCCGGAAGCGGTGAGCAGGGCCAGGGCGGTGAAAGTGGCGGCAAGGGTGGTACGCAGGTACATATGGGTTCTCCAGTGATAGTTGAAAGCAGACGAATCAAATGTAGAAGTTCGTGCCCGGCGGCAACATCGGCGCGCGACGCCTGAGCACGTAGGACGAAGCCGGGTCGGGCTGTGGGATCAAGCGGCAACCGGTGCCGCAGCAGCTGCTTGCTGCGTGCCCGCATCCACGCCGGATGGCAGTGGAATCACAAAGCAGCTGCGCTGCGGCAGATCCGCCCAGGCCAGCAACGCCAGCGGACGCAACAGCTGCGCGCCCAGCTGGGCCGTGGCCGCTAGCGCCGTCTGGTCATCGCCCCGGAACAGGATGAAATGCATGGTCCGACCCTCGCGTTCCAGCGTCAGCTCGGCCCGTGGCCAGTGCGCCGGCAAGCAGGGCTGGAGCTGCAGCGTGCTGGCATCCAGGCGCAGACCCATGATCGACTCGATCGCCGCCCGTTGCAGCCACGCCGCCGCGCCGGTGTACCAGCTCCAGCCCCCGCGCCCCACGTAGGGCGGCTGGCTGTAGACGTCGCCGGCCATGACATAGGGTTCGATGCCGTACACGGCGCCGTAGTGCGGATGCAGGGCGCGGTGCGCCGGGCTCAGGCAGGTGAAGTAGCGGTAGGGCAGATTACCTGCATCCTGCGCCGCGGCTTGGGTGTGCGCCAGCGCGGCCTGGGCCATCAGTGCCCAGACGCCGGCGTGGGCGTACTGGCCACCGTTCTCGCGTACGCCCGGCGGATAGGCCTGGATGTAGCCCGCGCTCGGCAGGGCGTGTGCCAGCGGCGGATCGAGCAGCCGCACCAGACTGGCCTCGTGGTCCACCAGGTGCTGTTCCACGGCCGCCATGGCCTTGCGCTGCATGTCCAGTGGCGCCTGCTCCGACAGCACGCTCCAGGCCTGCGCAATCAGGTCGATCCTGGCCTCCGGGTTGCTGTGCGAGCCCAGGGCCTGGCCGTCGTCGAAGAAGGCGCGCTTGAACCATTGCCCGTCCCAGGCCGCGTTCAGCAGCGCATCTTTCCAGCCGGCGGCAGCCTGCTCCCAGCGCAGGGCCCGTGCCGGCTCGCCACGGGCCTGGGCCAGCGGCGCGAAGTCGGCCACCAGCCGGCACAGGAACCAGCCCAGCCATACCGATTCGCCACGGCCCTCGATGCCGACGCGGTTCATGCCGTCGTTCCAGTCGCCGCTGCCCATCAAGGGCAGACCATGTGCGCCCACTGCCAGACTGCGGTCGATGGCGCGGGCGCAATGTTCGAACACCGAGGCAGTCTGGGTGCTGGTGTGCGGCGTGTAGTAGGCGTCCTCGGCGCCCGGCGCTATCGCCACGCCCTCCAGGAACGCAACCTGCTGCTCCAGCAGCGCGTTGTCTCCCGTGGCCCTCAGGTAGTGCACGCAGGCATGCGGCAGCCACAGCAGATCGTCAGAAAAATGGGTGCGCACACCGGCACCGCCGGGCGCATGCCACCAGTGCTGCACATCACCTTCGACGAACTGGCGGCTGGCGCAGACCACGATCTGCTGGCGCAGCATCGCCGGCGCGGCCCAGGCCAGCGCCATCGTGTCCTGCAACTGGTCGCGGTATCCGGTAGCGCCACCGGCCTGGTAGAAGCCGGCCTTGGCCCAGAGCCGGCAGGCGACCGTCTGGTACAGCAGCCAGCGGTTGACCATGGCGTCAAACAACGGGTCGGGTGTCCGTACCCGGGTGGCACCCAGCAGCCGGTCCCATGTGGCGGCAACCATGCTCATGCGCTGGCGCGCCGGTATGGCTGCGGCCGCGAGCGCCAGCTGCAGCGCGGCTGCCGGGCTGGAACCATAGCCCAGCAGGAACACCCGCTCCACGGTATCGCCGGCGCCCAGTACCGCCGGCAGTGCCAGCATGGCGCATGGGTCCAGACCGGCGCCACTGCGCTGGCCGAGGTGGTCTGGCAGCACCATTTGGCCCCGGGCATCAAAGCATTCACGCCGGTCGCAGGTCCAGTCCACCCCAGCCTCGGCGTCGCCAGCCACGGCCAGGAAGGCCGAGCCATCGCCAAGGCCACCGGCACGGTCGAGCTGGGTGCACAGCAGCACGGTGAGCTCCCGAGCCGGGGCTCCCGGGTCCACCGCCAGCGGCAGGCGGTGCGACGCGGTGACGACCGTGTTGCGGTCGCTGCGCACGGCGCCCATCAGCCATTCCGCGATCCCGATCACCCGCAGCTGCCGACTCCGGTGGCCGCGGTTGATCAGCCGCAGCCGGATCTGCTTGACCGACGTCTGCGCATCCACGCACCAGCTGACCGCCACGTCCAGGTCATCACGCCGGTGCTGGATCACGCTATGGCCCTGGCCGTGGCTGACCTGGTACACCAGGCGCTCATCGGGTGGACTGCTGGGCGCCACGTTCCAGACCTGGCGGTTGCGCTGGTCCTGCAGCAGAAACCATTCCGCCGGTGGATCGGTCACCGGATCATTGGACCAGGCGGTGAGCTGGTTCATGCGGCTGTTGATGGCCCAGGTGTAGCCGCCGCCGGCCTCCGACAGCTGGGCCCCAAACTCCGGATTGGAGAGCACATTGACCCAGGGCCGCAATGGCCGCAAGCGGGCACCAACTTCGAAGCGGAACTCACCGGTCGCTGCGTCAAATGCGCCGGTGGGTGCCGGCACCGGGTCGCTGCCCGGATAGGTGCTCACCACCGCAGCGGTGGAGATCGCGTGCCGCTGCTCGCAATCGCGTTCGTGGAACTCGATCCAGTCCTGCACATGGTGCGACAGCGGACGTCCGTCGGCCACCAGCTGCAAGCGGGCCAGTCCGTGCAGCGTTGCCAGTTCCTCGGCCGAGAGCTCCTCCAGCCGCAGCAGGTGAAAGGCCGTGCCGGAAGGGCCGGGCTTGGCCGGGCACTCCGCCAGATGGCGCTCACGCAACAGGCCGACCTCGCGCTGCAAGGGCATCAGGTAGGACGCTCCTTCCGCGTTCAGTACCACCAGGTCGCAGCCGATACCGCCCCAGCACCACAGACGCAGTGCCTGCGTCATCACGCGCAGCAGTCCCATGGCCTGCGGCGTGCTGGCAATCAGCAGCACCAGTGGCCGGTCGCCGGAGATGCCCAGGCGCCACAAGGTGCGCCGGTCGCAGGCGCCGCCGGCGGTGGCCTCCAGGCGCGCGTCGCGTACCCTGGGTCGCGTCAGGCTCAGCACCAGCGCACTGGTCAGCGACTGGATCGCAGCATGGTTGTCGGCGCTGATCCGCTGGGCCCGCAGCCGGATGCCGGCCAGCGTGGCTGACATCAGCGATGACCGCGCCACATGGCTGGGCTGGCGGTACTTGTCGATCACGGCGGTCAAGGTCGCGGCGTTGTCGCTGGCGGCGGTGGCAAAGGTCAACTTGGCCTTGCCGTGCGGGGCGATGCGCAGCCGCACCGCCAAGGCGCAGACCGGGTCCAGCCCGGTATCCAGTGGCGTCACGGCCTGTGTGCTGTCCGTGCTGACGCCCTGCACCGCTGCCACAGGATTGCTGGCATCGCGGTTGCGCCCCAGCCACTTATGCCGGTCGGTCTCGACCCGCACCGCCAGCATCTGCGGGTCGCCGTCGGCCAGGAAGTGCGCCGCCTGTACCGCCGGCTCGGTTGGCAGCCGCGGTGTGCGGGCAAAGACCAGCGCCTGCTGCGCCGGCTGCCAGTGGGCGCGCACAAACAGGTTGGTGAAGGCGGGGTGCGCCTCGTCGGCCCGGGCGTCGGTCAGGCTCAGGGCAAAGGCCGATATCAGCTCGATGTCGAGCGTGCGCTCTCCCAGGTTGAGCAGTTCCACCTGCCGGAACTCCACGTCGTCCTCCGGGCTGACCCAGACCGTGGTGTGGGCTTGCAGTGCCGGCCAGCGGGCGTCAAAGCAGACCCGGTCGGCGTGGTACAGGCACTGGTAGTGCGCTGCCGGGTCGGGTGCCGGGTGCTGCGTGATCGAGACCGGCCGGGGTTGCTGGTCCCAGCGCAGGTAAAGGAAGCTGCCACAGGCATCGCGCAGCGCGTCGTCGCGCCAGCGGTTGATGCCGATGTCGCCCCAGCGGCTCCAGCCGGCGCCGTTCGGGCGCAGCGTCACGGCGTAGCGCCCGTTGGACAGCACATGCGTGGGCTCCAGCGCCGCCGCGCCGGGTGCGAGTTCGCGCAACAACCCGGGCCCGCGCTGCTCCAGTGCCTGGGGTTGCGGGCCGGACAGGGGCGCATGGAGCTGCGAAATCTCCCGCGGTGCGCGTTCATGCAGCAGTGACGAGACCGCCTCGATCGACGGGTTGGCCATGCCCCAACGCCGGGCCACGCCGTCCAGCAGCACGTTGGCCAGTGCCACGATCGTCATGCCCTGGTGGTGGGCCATGTAGGTCCCCACCGGTGTTGCGACGGCACCTTCGGCCTGGCGCGATGGCGAAAAGTCCAGCGCCTCGATGAAGCCGTACGGGCCGCGCGCGGCCATCTGTTCCAGCGCCAGCAGGTTGCGCTTGGCGCGCCGTGGCATCAGCTGCGCCGCCAGCGCCGTGGCATAGGGCGCCACCACCAGTTCATCCGGCGGTGTCCGGCGCAGTGCCAGCCGGGGTACGCCCTGCGGCGCGTACTGGTAGGCCAGGGTGTCGTCGCGACCGGCATAGGCCGACTCGGAGATGCCCCAGGGCACGCCCTGGCTGGCGGCGTAGAGGATCTGCTCGTGCACGGCCGCATGGCCGGCTTCCTGCAGCACACTGCCATGCGGCTCGTGCAACACCAGGCTGGGCATCAGGTACTCGAACATCGAGCCCGACCAGGAGCGCAAGCCGGCCTCGGCACCGATGGCATAGAAGGGCCGGCCCAGCGAGGCCCAGTGGCGCACCGGCACGTCACCCTTGGCAATCGCCAGCAGGCTGGTCAGGCGTGACTCCGAAGCCAGCAGGTCGTAGAAGCTGGGGTCCAGCTGTTGTTCGGCCACCCGGTAGCCGATGTGGAACAGGTGCCGCTTGCGGTGGTACAGGAAGCGGTAGTCGGCAGCCCAGGCCAGGGCCTCGCAGCGCTCAGCCACGGCCTGCAGGCGCAGGCTGTCTGGCGCCGCAGCCTGCTGCGGGCTGCCCGGGTCCGGGGGCTGGTCTGCGAGCGCCAGGCAGGCCTGGGCCAAGGTCAGCAGATGGCCACTGAGGTTGCCACTGTCGACCGTCGAGACATACATCGGCAGCAGCGGCGCCAGCGTTGTGGTGTCGTACCAGTTCAGAAAGTGGCCGCGATGCCGTTGCATCCGATCCAGCGTTGCCAGGCTGGCCTCCAGCCGTTGCAGCAAGTCCTGGGTGCCGATCCAGCCGAACTCCCGGGCGCAGGCCACGCTCAGCAGGTACAGGCCGATGTTGGTGGGTGAAGTGCGGTGTGCCACCATGTCAAAGGGCATGGTCTGCAGGTTGTCGGGTGGCAGGTGGTTGTCACCGGGGCCGATGCAGCGCTCGAACAGGCGCCAGGTGTCGCGGGCCACGCCCTCCAGATAGTTGCGGTCCGCCAATGGCACTATCGACTCCTCCAGCGCGGCATGTGGCCGGCTGACCCACCAGGTCCACAGCGGCGAGGCCGCCCATACCAGGCACAGGCTTGTGGCCAGCCAGGGGTTCGGGCTGCCCAGCAACAGCAGCATGCCGAGCAGCAGCAATGCCAGTGCCGGCTCGGCCCAGTGCAGCCGCAGCAGCGCCAGCAGCCCGGTCCGGGCCCCGGCCTGGGCGGCCGCGGCGGTGGTCCACTGCAGCAGGTGGCGCCGGCTCACCGCCATCCGGTACAACACCCGTCCGATGGCATCCAGGTGGCTCAGGGACTGCTGCAGCAGCTGCGCCAGCAGCCACAGGCCGGCGCTGACGGCGCGCCCCAGTTCCGCCAGGGCGTGCTGGAAGAAGTGGCGTTTTGCCACGTCGTCGCGCTGCGGTGCAAAGCCGGTCACGGCCCCCATCAACGGCCCGGCCGAAAATGCGGCGGCCACCAGCGCCAGCGCCACCCAGGGCAAAATTACTGCGCTGCCCAGCGCCAGCGCCAGCAATGCCAGCGACATCGGTGCCACCAGCGAGCGGCGCAGGTTGTCAAACATCTTCCAGCGGTTGATGGCGCGCAGCGGATAGCGTCCGGGCTGCAGCAGGAAGGGCAGCAGTTGCCAGTCACCCCGGGCCCAGCGGTGCACCCGTGACGCTGCCACATCGGCGTGAAACGGGGCGTCCTCAATCAGCGTCACGTCGGTCACGGTGGCGCAGCGTGCCAGCGAGCCCTCCAGCAGGTCGTGGCTGAGCACGCTCTCCGACGGCAGCCGGTCACCGAGCACGGCCTGCATCGTGGCCACGTGCAGGAGTCCCTTGCCGGTGAAGCTGCCTTCCTGGAACAGGTCCTGGTATACCTCCGAGGTGGCGGCGCTGTAGGGGTCAATCCCGCACTGCCCGGCGAACAGCCAGTGGTAGGGCGTGAACTCCGCCGGCGCCGGCAATGGCGTCACCACCCGCGGCTGCAGGATGCCGTAACCGGCGACCACGCAGCGGCCGCTGGCGTCGAGCTGCGGCTGGTTCTGTGGATGCGCCGCCACGCCCACCAGCTCGCGCAGGCGTCCGGGCGGCAGCTGGGTGTCGCTGTCCAGGGTCAGGATATAGCGGGTGTCGGTGGCGATCTGCGACTGCGCTCCCAGGTCCGAGAAGCCGGCCGCGTCGCCACTGGCCAGGGCCCGCACCAGCAGTTCGAGCTTGCCGCGCTTGCGCTCCCAGCCGATCCAGCGCTGCTCCGTCTGGCTGAACTGGCGTGTCCGGTGCAGCAACAGGAAGCGCGGCATTGCATCCGCGGCTGGCGGGTAGCGGGCATTGAGCGCGGCGATCCGGTCCACGGCGTCGGACAGAAGGGCCGCGTCGGTCGCCGTCTCGGCGCTGTCGGCGTCGGCCCAGTCAGTCAGCAGCGCAAACTGGGCTTGCGGTTCCGGGTTCGCCAGGTAATGCAACAGCAACCGGTGCGTCAGTTGCCGGGCCGAGTCGGCGTGGACCAGCATGGCCGGAATCGCCACCATCACCCGGTGTTCCGGACCGATGCCGTTGGCCAGTGCCAGCCGCGGCAGGTGGCTGGGCCGGGCCGACTCGCAGATCAGCCGATTCACCACTGCAATCACCGCCTCCGAGGCCGGGAACAGCATCAGGCCAGCGGCCAGCAGGTCCAGCCACAGGGCCGTGCTGCCGCCCATCCAGCCGGCGTTGTGCTGCAGCAGGATCCAGGCGACCAGGCCGGTGGTGCCCAGCAGCAGTGCGCCCAGGTAGCCGCCCAGCGCCGCGTGCCGGGCCCAGGATTGCCAGGGCAGCCGGGCCGGCGCCGGCAGGCCCAGCGCCTGTGCCATGGTGCCGCGGCCCGGGCCGCTCAGCCAGTGGTTGGCGCCGGTCGGCTCGGCGCGCCCGGCGGGTGGCTGCATCAGGGCGAGCAGGCTATGGGCCACCGCGCTTTCGCTGCGGCCGCTGCGCCGGGCCAGCCGTTCGATGCCATGCAGCGTCTGGTCGCGGGTATTGGCGTGTTCTGCCGCGAACAGCGCGGACGACAGCATCAGCTGCATCAACGCGCTGGTGCTGGCAACAATCTCGCTCCAGTCGGCGTCGCCAATGCTGCGCAGCGACTTCACGGCGTTGCTGACACTCAGGTTGTCTGCAGCCTGGTCGGCACTATGCTGGGCCTGGGTGCGGGCCGGCTCCGGCAGGTTGTGTCGCAGCCACGGGTAGACGCCATCAGCGTCGGCGTCGGCACCGCTGCCATCCTGCAGGCGCAGCGCCATCTGCGCCAGGAATACCTGGCCGACGCCGCGCAGGTTCAGCAGCTCCAGCAAGCTCTGCAGGGTCGCCACGGAGCAGGTGGCGATCTGGTCGCAGCACAGGTTGGCCACCGCGCGCGCCGCCTTGTTGGTGGCCACCCGTTCGGCCAGCCGTCGCAGGTTCTCGATCAGCACCACCCGCAGCGTTGTCGGCAGGGCCCACAGCTCGCTCAAGCGCAGCTCGCGCCGCTCCTGGTAGGCCCGCAGGAAGCGGATCAGCAGGTCTTCGTCAAAGGCGCCGTCGGTGTGGGCCACAAAGGCCCAGGCCACGCCGTAGATGCGCGGCAGGCCGGCCAATGGCGGGTCCACCAGGATCGGCAGCGCGCGGAAGTAGCGCAGCGGCATGCCCTCATGCACTTCCTTGAGCTGCGCTTCGATCAGGTGGAAGTTGTCGAGCAGCCACTCGGCTGCCGGGCTGATGTCGTAGCCGGTGGCGGCTTGCAACCCGATATAGCGATGGGCTTCGCGCAGGCTGCGGATGTTGCTGCGCAGCCGCGGCGAAAAGCTGACCGTGTCCGAGGTCGCCCGGACCGCACGGTGGGTTTCCGCCAGGCTGTGCCCATGCTGGGCAAAGCGCTCCAGGCCGAAGATCTCGGAGCGGATCGGCGGTGCTATCGGCCCGCGCGCCGGCTCCAGGATGTCGCGCAGGCGTTGCGGTGCCTGTGGCAGGAGCTGCTGCAGGGCACCAGCAGTCACGCCCTACAGCGCCATGTAGGCCAGGCCCATCAGCAGTGCTATCACCGCCAGTGTGGTCACGAAACGCGCGGCGACAAAGCCGTTCATGCTCTCGGCCACGCACTGCAGCCTGAACAGCCGGCCGCGCGACCCCTTGCAAAGGTGCAGGTGGTCGCCCAGGGCCGAGAGTTCCATGGGTGAGGTGTCGGCGGCTTCGCCAAAGGCAGCCGTGCTCCAGCGGGGGGTGGCAATGTCGTGGGTGTTCATGGTGGTGGTTGTGGGCGAAAAGCGGGACTGAGCAGCGATCTTGGGGCTGATGCAGCGCCCTGTCTGTCGGACAGGGCCGCGAGCCAGCATCACAGAATAGGCAGCGCTGCACCAGCAGTCTGTACGGTGGCCTACATTGGCGTGTCGCCGGCGCAGCGTTTTATGTGCCGTGACGCACAGACGCGTCCCCGAGCCCGCGGGCACCATCAACCCTGTTTCTAGCGACTCTGACGCTCATGGGTTGCCGAAACCCGCTTATGCAGCTCGATTGCAGGAGAGTATTGGATGATCATCATCGATCCGGAAATGCGCCGCGAGGCAATATGCGGCACCCTGGCCCACCGCGCCGGCGCGGCACCCGATGCCGGCGCGGTGGCGCAGGCCACAGTGGAAATCTGGCAGCAGATGGCGCAGTGCCTGGCGCCGGTCATTGGCGCGCGCGGCGTGGACGCGCTGTTTGGCCGGTCCTTGCTGCTCGCGGGCAAGAACTACCCGTGGCTGGCCGTGGCCGGCATCCGTGGTGGCAGTGACACAGCGCTGGTGGAGCTACGGTCATGCATCGAGAGCCGGGAGCCGGCGGTGGCGGTGGATGCGGGGTGCAACCTGTTGTCCGTGTTTACCGTCCTGCTCGCTGGTCTGATTGGCGACGCGCTCACCGGCCGCCTGCTCGACGCCGTGTTGTCGCCGCCGGTGCGCGCGCGAGCTTTGGCATGAGCACCGCCGGGCCGTTCCCAAGGGTGCATTCCGCCGTGCGCAGCACGAAGGTTTCCCAATGAGCGCCGACGCCGACACAGGGGCAGCGAGCGAGCGCGGGAGCAACACCGACAGCTCCAGGGTAAAGATCGCACGCCTGGCCACCGGCGTGCCGGGGCTGGACGCGGTGCTGGGCGGCGGCGTGCCGGAGTTCTCGTTCAGCCTGATCACCGGTCCGCCGGGTTCCGGCAAGACCACGCTGGCGCACCAGATGATGTTCGCCATGGCAACGCCGCAGCGACCGGCGCTGTTCCTGACCGTACTGGGCGAGCCGCCACTGAAGATGCTGCGTTACCAGCAGCAGTTCTCGTTCTTTGACTTTGCCAAGCTCGACGCCGTGGTGCGCTATGTCAACCTGAGCGAGGAGCTGGCCACTGGCGACTTCGAGCAGGTGCTGGAACGCATCGCCAACGAGGTCCGTGACTTTTCTGCCGGCCTGGTGTTCGTCGATTCGTTCCGCGCCGTCATGCTGGAGTCACATAACCAGCCCGCTGGCAAGCTCAGCCTGCAGCAGTTCGTGCAGCAGCTGGCCGTGCAGTTGAGCAGCAGCCAGGCCACCACCTTTCTTGTGGGTGAATTCCTGTCGGCGGGTGACGCCCATCCGGTGCTGACAGTGGCCGACGGCCTGCTGGAACTGCAGCAAAGCGTGTACCGCAACTCGATGGTGCGCAAGCTCCAGGTTTTGAAGATGCGCGGACAGGCCACCAGCCCCGGCATCCACACATTCCGCGTCACCGAGCGTGGCGTCGAGGTCTTTCCGACCGCTGCCGTGCACGACGATGCCGGCTTCGCAGCAGCCGCACCGAAGCCGGTGCGCAGTACCCAGCGCCTGAGTATGGGCGTGCCGGGCCTCGACGCCATGCTGGGCGGCGGCCTGCCCTCGGGCTATTCGTTGCTGGTGGCCGGGCCCTCCGGCTCCGGCAAGACCTTGGTGGCCACCGCTTTCCTGGCCGAAGGTGTGCGTCTGGGCGAGCCGGGTGTGATGGTCGCCTTCGAGCAGACGCCGAGCCAGGCCTGGACGCGTACCGTTGACGACATGGTGCGCTCCGGGCAGATCGGCCTGATCAACACCCGGCTGCTGGACCTGTCGATCGACGAAATCGTGCAGCATCTGATTGCCATGATCCACCGCATGGGTGCCAAACGGGTGGTGATCGATTCCCTGTCCGGCTTCGAACTGGCCGTGGCGCCCACCTTCCGCGAGGACTTTCGCGAGTCGCTGTTCCGCATGGTGGCCGCGCTGTCAGGCCTGGGTGTCACGGTGCTGTTGACCTCGGAGCTGGAAGACCGCTATACCGACCTGCGCTTCAGCCCCTACGGCTCGGCCTTCCTGACCGACGCCATCGTCGTGCAGCGCTACGTGGAAGTGCAGAGCCGCCTGCTGCGGGTCATGGCAGTGGTCAAGGTGCGCGACAGCCAGCACAGCGACCAGATCCGGCGTTACGAAATCAGTGATGCCGGCATTGCCATTGGCGAGGTGGTACCAGGCTACCAGGGGCTGCTGGGGGGACGGCCGATGCCGGTGCCGCCGGCTGCCGCGCAGGCAGCGCGCGCCCATGGCTGAAGCCGACAATGCCGCCGGGTTGGACGCTGTGCCGGCCAGGACGCTGGCCGAGCGTGAGGCCGCAGTGCTGGTGCTGGAGCGAGGTGCCGCGCAGCACGCGCTGATCGAGGCCCAGCTGCGCGAAGCCAACGAACAGCTGGTGCTGGCAACCGTGCGGGCCCAGGCCCTGACCGACGCCGCCGTGGAGGCCACCGCGCAGATGGCATTCATGGCCTCGCACGACCTGCTGACCGGCTTGCCGAACCGGGCCCTGCTGGCAGACCGGTTCGCGCAGGCCATGGCCCTGGCACAGCGCCACGACAAGCGGGTGGCGCTGCTGTTTCTGGATCTGGACCACTTCAAGCAGGTCAACGACTCCCTGGGCCATGCAGCGGGCGACCGACTGCTGCAGATGGCGGCGCAGCGCCTGCTGGAATGTGTGCGCACTTCCGACACGGTCTGCCGCCAGGGCGGTGACGAGTTCGTGCTGTTGCTGAGCGAGGTCGAAGGCCTGGGCGACGCCACCATGATGGCCGACAAGCTGATCGCCGTGATGGTGCGGCCCTATGGTCTGGGCGACGAGCAGCTGCGCCTGAGCGTCAGCATTGGCATCAGCCTGTTTCCGGACGATGGGCCGGATTTTGAATCTCTGGTGCACAACGCCGACAGTGCCATGTACGACGCCAAGCGTGCCGGCCGCAATGGCTATCAGGTCTATGCGCCTGACAGGCAGAGCGACGGCTCATCCCAGCTGTGGGACTGAGTCCCACAGCTGAACGGTATTACAGCCCGTCCTGATACGGCGTGGTGCCGTAATAGGCATGCACATCCCGGGCCCAGTTGGCGTCGGCCATGTCGGGCCAGGCATCCTTGTCGAAGCCCGGAGCGCCGGTCAGCCGGTCTTTGTCCACGTCCAGGGTGAAACGCTTGTTCATGGTGTCCAGCGTCAGCGCCTGCCATGGCACGGCAAACAGCTTGTCGCCCATGCCCAGGAAACCACCAAACGACAGCACCGCATAGGCCACCCGGCCACTGCGCATGTCGAGCATGATTTCCTCGATGTCGCCCAGGTCGTCGTCCTTGCGGTTGAAGACATCGTTGCCGATCAGGGTGTTGGCGCCCATCAGGTTGGGACCGGGCCCGCGGTGCACCTCCGATGTCAAGCCGTCGTCCGGGCCGGACTGGTAGATGCCATGGGTGTCGCGTTCTTCATAGTTCATGTGTAGCTCCGTGGGGGTTGCGAGGTGGAAGGGTCATTGCCACGCCATGTTGAATCACTGGCGAGCGATGGCAAAGATAGGCGCACACGAGCTCCCGGTCTGTGCGCTCACCCACACCGTGGAGGTGCGTCGTCGCACCGACTGGTTGGCATTGCGCACCTACTCTGCGACGCTTGCGGCCGCGGCGCAACGCCATGGCGGCGCAGAACCAGCTTGCCATGGGTCAGCAACCAGGCTCGGTGCCGGTTCAGCCTCGGCGGCTTCGGTTCGGGAGCGCACAGAGGACGCCACAGACCATGCCTACGATCGGCGTCCATGGCGTACGTGCCCGGCACCGAAATAGACCCCGCCGCGGCACTGCTGTTCATCATCAATGCTGCATCGGGACATCACGAGCGTGAAGACACGCGCGTTGCGATAGAAGCTACGTTGGCGATTGCCGGCAGAACCGCTGAACTGCTGTTCACGCCTGCCGACGACCTGGCGGGCGTTGCCGTGCGAGCTGCCGCCAAGGCGCTGGCGCAACACACCGCGCTGGTGGCCGTGGGTGGCGACGGCACGATCAATGCCGTGGCGCAGGCGGCGCATGCCGCGGGCTGCCCGATGGGTGTGGTGCCGCAAGGCACCTTCAACTACTTTGCCCGCACCCACGGCATACCGACCGAAACCGCCGCTGCCACCCGGGCACTGCTGCATGCCGCGACGGTTCCGGTGCAGGTGGGGCTGGTCAACGACCGCGTGTTTCTGGTTAACGCAAGCCTGGGCCTGTACCCGGAACTGCTGCAGGACCGTGAGACCTACAAGGCGCGCTTCGGCCGCAGCCGGTTGGTGGCCTTCGGCGCCGCCGTTGCCACCTTGCTCAGTCCGCATCGGCAACTCCGGCTGCGCATCGAGGGCGGCAGCGGCGGCGCGCGCGAAATCATCACGCCCACGCTGTTTGTCGCCAACAACCGGCTGCAACTGGAGCAGGTCGGGCTGGCGCAGGCTTGGGCACTCGACCAGGGTTGCCTGGCCGCAGTGACGGCGCGCCCGATCGGCGCGCTGGCGATGCTGGGGCTGCTGTGGCGCGGCCTCCAGGGCCGCCTCGGTGAGGCCGACACGGTGAGCAGTTCCACCTTCCACCAGCTGATCGTTCGGCCCCGGCTGGCGCTGGGCCGGCGCATGGTCAAGGTGGCCCTCGATGGCGAACTGTGCTGGATGCGTTCGCCGGTGGAATTCCGCGTGGCGCCCAGGCCGTTGCTGCTGCTCAAGCCCGCCGGCAAGGAAGCGCCTGGCGATCCCGAATCTGGTGCCGCGTGAGCCTGCTGTTGCAGATCTCCGACCCCCACTTCGGCACTGAGCAGCCGCTGGTGGCAGAGGCGCTGGTGGCGCTGTGCCGACAGACACAACCGGACCTGCTGGTGCTCTCGGGCGACATCACGCAACGGGCGCGGCGCGCGCAGTTCCGCCAGGCCCGGGCCTGGACAGACCGTCTGGCGGCACCGGTGCTGGCCATTCCAGGCAACCACGATCTGCCCCTGTTCGGCTTGTGGGCCCGGCTGCGAGACCCCTATGCCAGGCACCGCGAGGCCTTTGGCGATGCACTCGAACCGATGTTCGTCTCGTCCGAACTGCTGGTGGTGGGCGTCAATACAACGCGCTGGTACCGGCACAAGAATGGCGAGGTCTCCCGGCCACAGATCGCGCGCGTGGCGGCGTGCCTGGAGCAGGCCCAGCCCGGGCAGCTGCGCCTGGTGGTGGTGCACCATCCGGTGGCCGTGCAGACCGCAGGCGAGTCACACAACCTGCTGCGCGGCCATGCCGCCGCACTGGGGCGCTGGGCGGCTGCGGGCGCCGACATTGTGATGGGCGGGCACATTCACCTGGCCTACACCGTCCCGCTGCCCGGGTTGGTGCGGCCGATGTGGGCGGTTCAGGCCGGGACCTCGGTATCGCGGCGGGTGCGCGCTGGCCAACCGAACTCGGTCAACCTGCTGCGCTGGGGCCATGGTGCGCCCGTTGGGCGCTGCCTGATCGAGCAGTGGGATTTTGACGCGCTGACAGGGTGCTTCAAACAGGTGGCGAGCACCGACCTGCAGCCGGCAAGGGCCACAGCATGACGGCGGTCGCGTCCCGCCGCCGGTCCGGACGCGTTCCAGCTTGTCGCCCACTGCCAGGCGCCGCATATTGATTGCTGGTCGTCTACATCGACTGCTGAATCTCACGACGCAAACAAGAAGCGGCTGTTGCTTCCCTTGGTCTGATACATCGCCTTGTCGGCACTCTTGATCAAGGCTTCTGCACTGTTGCCGTCTTTGGGGAAGATCGCAATGCCAATGCTCGCGCTGACGTGCACCGGGATCTCGGCGCCTTCGACGGGTACGCTACATGGCGTCTCGATTGCCGCAATGAGCTTCTGCGCAACCAGCGTGAGAGCCTGCTCGCTTTCGACCTCGGTCAGCAGGTAGAGAAATTCATCGCCGCCATGCCGGCTGACCGTGTCGTCGTCACGCGTACTGGCCGAGAGCCGCATGGCGATCGTCTTCAAGACAGCGTCGCCGGCGTCGTGCCCATGGGTGTCATTGATCTTCTTGAAACCGTCCAGATCCAGAAACATGACTGCCAGGGGGCGGTCATGGCGTTTGGCCTGGGCCAATCCGTGCTCCAGCCGGTCATTGAACAGCGCGCGATTGGGCAGCCCGGTCAGGAGATCATGAAACGCGGCATTCCGAGAAGCCTCCGCGCGTTCGGTGACCGCAGCCAATCGGAATTCCAGCAGATGCCGCTCCCGCACCTCTTCCTTCAATGCCTGATTCACCTGCGTCAGTTGCTGGCCCGCGTCCTGAACCTTGTCTTCAGCAGCCTGGGTCTTCTCCAGCGCACTCTCGACCCCCGGCGGCGGTGCCGGCTGCGCAACCTCGTGTTTGAGCACCGCATTGACCGAGGACAAGTCTTCGGCGGCTTCGTCCAGCAGGTCCTTGACCTCTTCACTCTGCCCCAGTGCCTTGCTCAGTGGCTTCACTGGCCGCGCAGGCTTCTTGTTGACTGGCTGCGCCGCGTCATTTTCCGTCTTCATACTTTGTCCCGAAAGGATTGCGCACCGGAGTGCTCTTGAGCCCCCCTGGCCGCAAGATTCATGATGGCGGCCCCCATGCCTGGTGTCACCGGGACGGCGACGGGCTTGACCGTAGTCCATGTCTTACGTGGACCGCAGCGAGGCGTCGTGGCGCGAGGCGGTGCCAGGCTGCGTGTGCGCCAGCGCACCGACGACGGCTCGGCAGCTGCCTATCGTCTCTGAAACCTGTCCCATGAAAACGCAAGCCCCATGACCACGCGCCGGACCAGTCGATGACGGGCCTGCACTGGAACGCTGGCACGGGTTGGATTGTTGCGGGATCGGTGGACCTGACCTTGCTGGTCGTTTTCGCTGGCCTCAATCTCACGAGGGGAGAGAAGCGGATCGAACGGCGCATTGAGCGGCTGTATGCGCTCGACGACCCGCGCTTCGCGCAGGAACTCGGCGTGTTGCTCGGGCCGGCGTTTCTGGATGGCAATCGGCACCAGGTGTTGCACAACGGCGACGAGATCTTCCCGGCCATGTTGAGCGCCATCCGGGCCGCCAAGACCTCGATCACCTTTGAGACGTATATCTATTGGTCCGGCGACATCGGCCAGGAGTTTGCCGATGCGCTGGCGGCCCGCGCCCGCGCGGGTGTGAAGGTGCATGTGCTGCTGGATTGGATGGGCAGCGCCAAGGTAGAGCAAAGTCTGATCGACACCATGGGTACTGCCGGTGTCCAGATCCGCAAGTTCCATCCACCGCACTGGTCGCATCTCGGTCGCCTGAACAACCGGACACACCGCAAGCTGCTGGTGGTCGATGGTCGCACCGCATTCACGGGCGGCGTCGGCATTGCGCCGCTGTGGAGCGGCCATGCGCAGGACCCGGAGCACTGGCGCGACAGCCACTTCCAGGTGGAAGGGCCGGTGGTTGCGCATCGTCGTGCCGGGCGAGCATACCGACAGCGAGACGGTTCGCAACGCCTCGCGGGCCAAGTGGGGCCCGTTGCTGCTGGCTGGCGCGCTGATTGCCGAATACCGGCCAACCATGTACCACTGCAAAGTGATGATCGTGGATCAACTGTTGGTCTCGGTCGGCTCCACCAATTTCGACAACCGGTCGTTCCGGCTCAACGACGAGGCCGCGCTCAACATCATCGACCCCGGCTTTGCCCAGCAACAGACCGCCATCTTCGAGGCTGACCTGGCGGATTCGCAGGTAGTGAGCTATGCCGCATGGAAACAGCGGCCGCTGCGCGAGAAGGTTGGCGAACGGTTTGCTGCGCTTGTCGCGTCGCGACTTTGAAGCACTGTTCCCGCTCCCGGTTGGGGGGCGAGGCGCCAAGCCGCGCCACGCGTGGCGCGGACTTGGAGCGGCTGGCTTAACGGTACACGTTTTGCGCGCGGTTCGTCTTCCATGAGCTTTCGAAGTACGCAGCGTCCACGTCAATCTTGGGCCGCACGCCCAACAGAATGCCGCCCTTG
>JANMKM010000606.1:0-1968 GCA_031372035.1 Rhodoferax sp.
TCGCAGTTCAGGCCGGCCAGGTAGTCGTGCTGAGCCTGGGTCTCGACGCCCTCAGCCACCACCAGCAGCTTGAGCGCGCGCGCCATGCCGATGGTGGCGCTGACGATGGCGCGGTCGCTCTCGTCGGCGGGCAAACCGGTGACAAAGGAGCGGTCGATTTTGAGCTTGGAGATCGGGAACTTTTTCAGGTAGCTCAGGCTGGAGTAGCCGGTGCCGAAGTCGTCGATTGACAGGCCGACGCCAATGGCAGCGAGCGCGTGCAGCCGGGCCAGCGCCTCGTGCGCGTCGCGCACCAGGATCGACTCGGTCAGCTCCAGCTCCAGCAGGCCCGGTGCCAAACCCGCGCGCTGCAGCGTGGTCCGAACGCGCTCGACAAAGTCCACCTGCTGGAACTGCAGTGCCGAGACGTTGACCGACACTGTCAGCGGCAAGCCGGCTCCGGCCCACAGCGCGGCCTGCTGCACTGCGCGCTCCAATACCCAGTTGCCGATGCTGATGATGAAGCCGGTCTCCTCCGCCAGGCCGATGAACTGCGCCGGCGAGACCTGGCCCAGTTCCTTGTCGTGCCAGCGGATCAGCGCTTCGCAGCCCCTCAACGCGCCATTGGCCAGTGAGATCTGCGGCTGGTAGTGCAGCGCAAACAGGTCCTGCTCCATGGCCTGGCGCATGGCATGGTCCAGATGCATGCGCTGCATCAGGTCCACATTCATCTGCGGCTGATAGAAGCGAAAGCTGCCGCGGCCACGCTCCTTCACCCGGTACATCGCCGTGTCGGCACCCTTGATCAAATCGTCCAGTGTCTTGCCGTCCTCCGGGTACAGCGCCACGCCAATGCTGCAGCCCACCGAGAAGCTGGTCACGCCGATCTGGAACGGCAGCGTCAGCGCCTCCAGGATGCGCCGGGCCGCCACTTCGGAGCCATGCACGTCGGCGTCCAGCAGGAAGATCACAAACTCGTCGCCGCCCAGCCGGCACAGCGTGTCCACGTCGCGCAGGCAATGCTTGATGCGTTCTGCCACCTGCACCAGTACCTGGTCGCCAAAGGCATGGCCCATCGAATCGTTGATGTTTTTGAAGCGGTCCAGGTCCAGGAAAAAGATGGCAAAGCGGCCTTGCTTGCGGTCGGCCATGCTCAGCGCCAGGTCGGCCCGCTGCTGCAGCATCAGCCGGTTCGGCAGGCCGGTCAGGGCGTCCGTATAGGCCAGCTGCTCGATCCGGCGCTGCGCCGCCACCCGTTCCGACAAATCCTTGAAGTAGCAGATGCTGTGGGTCACCGCGCCGTCCTCGCCGCGCACCAGCACCCAGGACACCTGCACTGCACTGCCGGCGCTCTCGGGCGCGGCGCGCCAGGCCTCGCCCTCCCAGACTCCGGTCTGCAGCATCCGGGCCTCGACCCGGGTCATCAGGCCGGCGTCCTGCGGGTCATGGAACAGGGCCGGTGCATGCCGCCCCACCAGCTCGGCTGCGGTGTTGCAGGTCAGGCGTTCGCAGGCCGGGTTCACGGCCAGGATGCACAGCGCCGGGTCGGTGATAAAGACGGCGTCCAGACTGGACTCGAACACCCTGGAGGCAAGGCGCAGCCGCTGTTCGGCATCGACCCGGCTGGTGATATCACGGAACGAATAGACCCGCCCGGTGGGTTGGCTGCGGCTGTACTGCGGCACCGAAACCCGCTCCAGCAGCCGGCCGGAACTGAGCATCAGCACGTCATGGGCTTCCAGCAGCGGCGCCTCGAACAGCTGGCCCAGGCGCGCGTCATAGCCCGTGGGGTCCAACACCCAGCGCCACATGTGGTGGTACAGGGCCTGGTCATCGCGGCGCAGCAGCAGTTCCTCGGGCACTTGCCAGAGTTCGGCAAAGCGCCGGTTGTAGCTGCGCACATTGCCTTGCAGGTCGTTGACCAGGATGCCGTCCGCCGTGGACTCCAGCGTGGCCCGAAGTTCGGACACCAGCCGCTCCAACTCGGCC
>JANMKM010000617.1:0-1624 GCA_031372035.1 Rhodoferax sp.
GCTCACGGGTGCGGGCAATGATCTTGGCGGCAATCATTTCTGCCTCCTGGCTCTGGTGCGGACCCTCCGGAATCACCACGAACTCGTCTCCGCCGAGCAGTGCCACCAGGTCCAAAAGGCGCACGCTGTCCTGCAGCTGGCGGGCAAATTCCTGCAGCACACGGTCGCCGGCGGCGTGCCCCAGGCTGTCGTTGATGGACTTGAAGTGGTCGATGTCCAGGAACCATAGCTGGTGCTGATGGTGCGGGTGACGCCCATGCCAACCGCTTCGCGCTCGAACTCCAGCCGTTCACCGCCCAGCGCACGCTCCAGGTAGCCCTGGCACCGGGCATAGATTTCCGGCCCGAACACCTCGCGCATGTGCTGGCCCAGCAGCGCCTGCGGGTCAGCGTCGAGCCAGGTGCGGTAGGTGCTGTTGGCAAAGCGAACGCGCTGCTCCTTGTCGATGTAGGAGATCAACGCTGGCAGGTTGTCGGTGATCTGGCGCAGCCGCTGCTCGCTGTCGCTGACGGCAGCGGTGACGAGCTTGAGGTCGCCCGTCATCGCAACATCGGCCTGGCCGTCAAGCACCTGGCGCAAGCAGCGGTGCCTGCCAACACTGTCAAGCAGCTTGAGATCCAGGCCTCGGCGGCGAAATAGCCGTTCTCCTGCACCACGTACTGGGGCAGCGACAGGGGCGTGCGGGATACGGCCAGACGCAGTGGCTGGGCTGTGGCCAGGTCAACTGCCAGCCAGAGTGCGCCAAGCAGGCCTGCAGTGCGCCGCCATGTGCTCCTCGCCTGCGGCGCGGCACTGAAGCAGCGCTGGCAGACCGGCACGGCGCGCGGCTGCAGCCGTGCTTTCATGGTGGTCCTGACGGATGTGGGAAGCTCGAGACAGTGGAACCTGTGACGAGAGCACGCGGTGACGGAAGGCAACAGCCCACAGCGTGCAGCGGTGCATCCCACTTCAGGCGATGCACCGCTGCGCGAACTCGCCTAGACTGTGCTGGTCACCCTGCACCAAGCACCTCCCCATCATGCTCCTGCAAGCACCGGAATTGTTGGCAAGGCATCCCCCCTCCCGCGACGCGCTGCGCTCTGTGCAACGTCGGGTCTGGGCGGCTGCAGCAAGCTTCATTGTGTTGTCTGGCATTCTGGTGGCCCTGGCCCTGCTCGATGTGCGTTCGCAGGCCTTGGCTTCGGGTGACAAGCTTGGCGAATCGCTGGCGCAGGTCGTGGAAGAGCAGACCTCCAGGACCGTGCAGACCATTGACCAGCAACTGCAGCTGGCAGTCAGTGGCATCGCGCAACTTCAGTCCGAAGGCAATCTGAGTGAAGCCTCGGCACACGCTTTGCTGCGTGAGCAAATCCAGGGTCTGCCCTTTCTGCGGGCGCTCTGGATGCTGGATGCCCGCGGCCGCATTGTCTATGACTCGGACCTGGGCAATATCGGTGTTGACCTGTCTGATCGCACCTATTTCCAGATTTACAAGACACTTCCCCAGACGGCTTTTCATGTGGGCGTGCCGGTGCGCAGCCGCACGACCGGAACCTGGTTGATCAGTGCGACCCGACCTGTGCGGCGGGCGGACGGTAGCCTGGTTGGCGTGGTGGTGGCAGCGGTGGAGCCGCCTTATTTCGAC
>JANMKM010000671.1:0-7232 GCA_031372035.1 Rhodoferax sp.
GCAGCGGTGTGGGCGCCTCGATCGGCCGCTCGATGGTCCGATCGATCTTGACCACGATCGGCGGTGCCATCGTGATCACGGGGGCGGGTGGGGCAGGGATCGCCTGGGTCTCCCGCGGCAACCAATGGACCAGCGCTGCGACGCAGGCGGCTCCGGCGCTGCGTCTCGCATCGGCACCGAAGGCCCCCTCGGGGGGCAGGGAGCTACACGCAGTGAGCGACCGTGGGGGCGATATCGATGCATTCATCGATGCGCTGTGGCTGGAAGAGGGGCTGTCGAAAAACACCCTGCTGGCCTACCGGCGCGATCTGCGCCTGTTTGCCGAATGGCTCGAAGCACAGAGCTCTGCACTGGCCGAAGCCACCGAGGCCGACATCAACGGCTACTTTTCCGAGCGCCATCACCAGACCAAGGCGACCACGGCGAACCGCCGCCTGACGGTCTTCAAGCGCTATTTCCGCTGGGCTCTGCGCGAGGGCGAGATTACGGCCGACCCGACGCTCAAGCTGCAGTCGGCACGGCAGGCGCTGCGGGTGCCCAAGTCGCTGAGCGAGGCCCAGGTCGAGGCCTTGCTGGCTGCGCCCGACGTGGGCACGCCACTGGGCCTGCGGGACCGCACCATGCTGGAGCTGATCTATGCCAGCGGCCTGCGGGTGACGGAACTGGTGACGCTCAAGACCTTCAACATCAGCCTGGCCGACAACGTGCTGCGGGTTTTCGGCAAGGGCAACAAGGAGCGCCTCGTGCCCTTTGGCCAGGAAGCTGCGCAGTGGCTGCGCACTTACCTCGCCGACGCGCGCGTGGCGCTGCTGGGCGGCAAGCAGACCGACGACCTGTTCGTCAGCCGGCGGGGTAGCACCGCCGGCACGGCCATGACCCGGACCATGTTCTGGCTGGTGGTGAAGAAGTACGCCGCCGCAGCCGGCATCACCGCGCCGCTGTCACCCCACACCCTGCGCCACGCCTTCGCCACGCACCTGCTGAACCACGGTGCCAATTTGCGCGCGGTGCAGTTGCTGCTGGGCCACGCCGATATTTCCACGACGACGATCTACACCCACGTGGCCCGGGAGCGCCTCAAGCAGCTGCATGCCCAGCACCATCCCCGGGGCTGATTGCACTGACGGGAAATGGCGTGAAAGGCGAATGGATACATCACGGACCGCTACCTCTTTTGTAGCGCTGGGACCTTCAGCGGCTAAAGGTTCAGGTTCTCGGCCCACACCAGCGCGTTCAGGTGCGCCATGTTGACCTGTCGGTTCGAAAGCTGCAGTGTGGTGGCGGCACGGGCAAAGGCCTCGTCGTTGGCGTTTTCGCAGGCTTCGGTCAGTTCCAGGAAGGGCGCCAGCACACCGTTGCGGTTGATCAGAGCTTCGGTCACGGATTCGGGCAGCGAGACCGCATCCAGCGCCCGCTCCAGCGGAATGCCCAACATGGTGTCGAGCAGCGAAAAGATGCCGACCACAAAGGCGTTGTCGCAGTCCTCCGGGGTGAGCAGCTCTGCTGCCAGCAACTCCATCAGCCGGCCACGCACCACCGCCATCTGGCCCACGGCCGGCGGCACGCCGCCGACACGCGAGGTGGCCATCAGCAACGCGGCCCATCGAAACAGTTTTTTCAGGCCCAGGATCATCACTGCGTGGCGGAACGAGGTGATCTCACAGCTCAGGCCGAAGCCGGCGGAATTGATGAAGCGCAGCAGGTTGAACGACAGGGTCGGGTCGCGCTTGAGCACGTCTTCGATCTCGGCGGTGCTGGCCTGCTTGCGCACCAGATTGATCAACTGCAAGATCGTGGCCTGCGCCGGCCGGATGGTCTGGCCCTTGACCAGCACCGGCTTGGCAAACCAGTAGCCCTGGAACAGCTGGATACCCAGGGTTTCGAGCTGGTCGTACTGTTCGGCGGTTTCCACTTTTTCCGCGATCAGCTGCGCTGGCGAGACGCGCTGCGCCTGCAAGATCGTCGGGCCGATGGCACTGGCTTCCAGCATGCCCAGATCGACCTTGATGAAGCCGACCAGTGGCAGCCACTTGGCATAGGCCGGCAGCAACACCGTGTGCTTGAAGGCCAGGCGAAAGCCCCGCTTGTGCACTGCCTGCAGGTTGTGCAGACGGTCTTCGATCTCGGTGGGGTCGTCCCCTTCGATGGGCGGCAGCTCCAGCACCACACGCTCCGGGTGGATCAGCTCCAGGTGGCCACCAGCCAGGCTGTCGTGGGTGCAGTTGATAAACATGGTCTTGCGATCCACCAATGCCTGGTTGTCGGCATGCGAGAGCACGTTGAACAGCATTTCGGCGTCGCTGGCCGGCGTGTGGGCCCGCAAGGCGGTGGAGCGGTCGAACAGTTCGTAACCGAAGACCACCTTCTTGCTGTCCAGGATCGCCTGGCGGGCAATAGCGGTGGGATCGTTGTCCAGGGATTCCAGAGCGGAGGACTCGGTATTGGGCATGGGCTCGGGTGTTGGGGATGTCGTCTCATTCTAGGACGGCACCTGCCTGCAGCGCCGCCAACTCGTCCGCATCAAAGCCCGCAGCCCGGCGTGCCTCCAGATTGAAGGGGCCACGCAAGGGTGCGGCGCCGTGGCGCAGGGCCAGCGTCTTGTAGGTCGCGAGGTGGTCCAGACCCTGTTGCTGGCACAGCGTGCGGTACCAGTGGTTGCCAATCGCCACGTGGCCGATCTCGTCGCGCAGGATGGTGTCGATGATGGCGCCGCCCCGGGCGTCACCCACCGACACCAGCTTCTTGCGGATGGCGGGCGAGGCATCCAGTCCCCGTGCCTCCAGCGTGCGTGGCACCAGTGCCAGGCGTGCCAGCAGGTCGCCTTTGGTCTTCTCGGCCATCTCCCACAGGCCGTTGTGGGCCGGGAAGTCACCATAGGCGAAACCCATGTCCTGCAGATGCTGCCCCAGCAGCTGGAAATGCAGCGCCTCTTCGCGCGCCACCTGCAGCCAGTCGACGTAGAAGCACTGCGGCATGCCGGGGAAACGCCAGACCAGGTCCAGCGCCAGGTCGATGGCGTTGGATTCGATGTGCGCCAGGGCGTGGATCAGGCTGGCGCGTCCTTCCAGGGTGCCAACGGCACGCTGCTTCAGCGCCTGCGGCGCCACCAGCAGCGGGCGCGCTGGCCGGCCCGGCACGCCGGCCGGCTCGGCCAGGATGTCGAGCGTATCGGCAAGCTGCTCCACGACCGGCAGTGCCCGCACGGCGGCAGCCTTGGCATGCGGGTCTTGCAGCAGCAACAGCTGCAGGGCTTGGTGGCGTAGCGGCATGAGACCATTCTGCCCGCTGGCCGGCGCTGCCTACAATCGTTCGCAACAGTACGGATGGAACAGCAATGGCGCAGTATGAACTCGATGGTGTGGCCCCGCGCGTGGCCGAGACTGCCTGGGTGGCGGACAGCGCCCAGGTGATGGGCAACGTGGAATTGGCGGCGGACAGCAGCGTCTGGTTCGGCGCCGTCATCCGTGGCGACACCGAGACCATCCGCATCGGCCGTGGCTCCAACGTGCAGGACTGCAGCGTGCTGCATGCGGACGTCGGCAAACCCCTGACCGTGGGTGAATATGTGACTGTGGGACACCAGGTGATGCTGCATGGTTGCACCATTGGCGACGGCTCGCTGATCGGCATCGGTGCCGTTGTGCTCAATGGTGCCGTCATCGGCAAGGGTTGCCTGGTGGGCGCCGGTGCCCTGGTAACCGAGGGCAAGGTGTTCCCCGATGGTTCGATGATCCTGGGCAGCCCGGCCAAGGTGGTGCGCGAGCTCACAGCCGAGCAGATGGCGGGCCTGCGCATGAGCGCCCAGCATTACATCGACAACGCCACCCGTTTCCGCAAGGGCCTGCGCAAGCTGGGCTGATGGCGTGAGCGGCCATCCAGTGTTCTGAGGCATGTCTGAGCTGCACAAGTTCCTGTTCGAGGGCATGCCGGTGCGGGGCCTGCTGGTGCGCCTGGACGATGCCTGGAGCGAGCTGCTGCAGCGCCGCGCCTCGAACAAGGCCACCGGACCCTACCCGGAGCCGGTACGCAACCTGTTGGGCGAGATGCTGGCCGCCGGCACATTGATGCAGGCCAACATCAAGTTCGACGGCGCCCTGGTGCTGCAGATTTTTGGTGACGGGCCGCTGAAGCTGGCGGTGGCGGAAGTGCAGGGCGATCTGCGGCTGCGCGCCACCGCCACGCTGCTGAGCGAGGTCGAACCCGAGGCTCTGCTGTCCAGCATGGTCAACGCCACCGGTCAGGGTCGCTGTGCCATCACCCTGGACCCCAAGACCCGATTCCCGGGTCAACAGACTTACCAGGGCGTGGTGCCATTGTCAGGAGCCGATGGGGCCTCCTTGCAGAGTCTGAGCGCAGTGCTGCAGCAGTACATGCGGCAAAGTGAGCAGCTGGAGACCACGCTGGTGTTGGCGGCGGACGGCCGCATTGCCGCAGGCCTGCTGATTCAACGGCTGCCGCGCGAAGGTGCTGCCAATCTGGCGGGTACGGAGCTTGTGCCGAGCGAGGCCAGTGACGACGACTACAACCGCATCGCCATCCTGGCGGCCAGCCTGAAGCGCGAAGAGTTGCTGACGCTGGATGCCGACACGATCCTGCGGCGCCTGTTCTGGGAAGAGCCCCTGCAGCGCCTGGCGCCTCAGGCAGGTGCTGCGGCACCGCGCTTCGCCTGCACCTGCAGCCGCGAACGCGTGGCGCGCATGATCCAGGGCCTGGGCGCGGCCGAGGCCAAGGGCATCATTGCCGAGCGCGGCGAGATCGAGGTGGGTTGCGAGTTCTGCGGCCGCCAGTACCGCTTTGACGCGGTGGACGCAGCCCAGGTGTTCACCAGCGCTGAGCAGCTGGCGCCGCGCAGCGCCGGCAGCCACTGACCGGTGCCGCTTGCTGGCGACTGGCCAGAGCCTCAGGGCAGGTCAGGGCGGACGCTGGGCCAGCAGGGCCGAGAACAGCCGGTGCTCGCAGTCGGGGTCGCTGCACTTGTCGCACTCCCAGCGCCAGGCCGGCGCCTTGCTCTGGGCGCGCCGTGGCCTGCCGGGCAGCAGGCGTTCCAGGGCCCGCAGGGCGTTGGCCGTGCGCTGCGCGCCGCTGCCGTAGACCGTGACGTAGCCGATGCCGTGGCCTTCCAACGCCGCGCGCAGCAGCGCATCAACCCGGGCGCGCACATGCGGGCCATCGCGCTGGATGCCGTCGGCAACCCAGGGCAGGTCCAACCCGGTCAGCAGGGTCAGGTCGTAGCCAGCCTGCTGCTGCAGCGCGTAGTCCAGCAGTGAGCGGTCGCCAAACAGCAATTCGCTGTAGACCGCGACCATCAACGCGCTGGTATCTGCCAGCACCAGGGTGTCGGCCGGGGTTGCGGCAATGCGCTCGGCCTGCGCTCGGGCGATGGCCAGCTGTTCGCCCTGTCTGGGCGTGCGGCCGCGCTCCTCGCACCAGCGGCGCAGGACCTCATCCACCACATACACCACCCGGCCCTGCGCACGCAGGTCCTGCGCCAGGGCTGCCACCAGGACGGTCTTGCCGGTGCTCTCCGCGCCCAGGACGGCAATGCGGGGCATGGGCAGGCGCTCAAACTACCGCTGGCCGCAGCCGCGCCGACCATGCGCGCCAGCCCACCACGCTCAAGCCTATGAACAGGCTGTACAGGATGGCAGTGAGCCACAGGCCCTTGTAGACGAACAGCGCGACACTGACCATGTTGACCACGATCCACATCAGCCAGTTCTCGATGTACTTGCGCCCCAGCAGAAACTGCCCCACCACGCTGCAGGCCGTGGGGAAGGCGTCCCACCAGGGCACGTCGGTATCCGTGTATTTGAGCAGAATAACGCCTGTGAGCGGCCACAACACGGCACAGGCAGCTACTGTTTTGATAGTGCCGCGGGGGCCCAGGCGACTTGCGTGCAGCGCTGTTCCGTCGTCGCTGCGGCCACGCAGCCACTGGGCCCAGCCCCAGAATGCCACCAGCGCGAAGAAGATCTGCAGGCCGGCGTCGCCATACAGCCGGCTGCCCCAGAACAGCACGAAGTACAGCAGGGAGCTGATGATGGCCAGCGGCCAGCCCCAGTGCACTTCAAGGATATTGCAGCCCACCATGGCCAGCGCCAGCACGAAGGCCAGCAGCTCCAGCCAGGTGGTGGGTGCGCCCCAGAGCGTGAACTCAACCGCCGTGAACAGCTCAGGCAATGGCATCCCTAGCGCATGATCTGCACATAGATCTCATTCGGCTTGACCATGCCGAGCTCGTAGCGGGCCTTTTCCTCGACCATGTCCAGGCCCTCCTGCAGGTCCCGCACCTCGGCCACCAGACGGGCGTTGCGGGCCTGGGCCTTGGCATTCTTTTGCTGCAGGGCGGCCAGCTGTTCCTGCATCCGGGCCACGTCCGGCAGGCTGCCACGGCCGAACCAGAGCTGCGCATGGACGATCGCCAGCAGGGCGATCAGCGCGGCAGGAACGGCTCGTTGTCCCATGGTGCTGTGAGGTCAGCGCCCGTGCGGTCAGCGCAGGTTGTAGAAGGCCTTGCGGCCGGGATAGCTGGCCACGTCACCGAGGTCTTCTTCGATGCGCAGCAGCTGGTTGTATTTGGCCATCCGGTCGGAGCGGCTGAGCGACCCGGTCTTGATCTGGCCGGCGTTGGTGCCCACGGCAATGTCGGCAATGGTGGAGTCTTCAGTCTCGCCCGAGCGGTGGCTGATCACCGCGGTGTAGCCGGCACGCTTGGCCATCTCGATCGCGGCAAAGGTCTCGGTCAGGGTGCCGATCTGGTTGATCTTGATCAGGATCGAGTTGGCGATGCCCCGGTCGATGCCTTCCTGAAAGATCTTGGTGTTGGTGACGAACAGGTCGTCGCCGACGATCTGCACCTTCTTGCCCAGGCGCTCGGTCAGCAGCTTCCAGCCGTCCCAGTCGCCCTCGGCCATGCCGTCCTCGATGCTGATGATCGGATACTTGTCCGCCCACGTGGCAAGCATGTCGGCAAACTGCTCCGGCGTGAGCGCGCGGTTTTCCGCCCCGAGGTGATAGCGGCCTTCCTTGTAGAACTCGCTCGCTGCGCAGTCGAGCGCCAGAACGATGTCCGTGCCCGGTGTGTAGCCGGCCTTGTCGATCGCCTGCAGGATCAGCTGGATCGCGGCCTCATGGCTGGCCACGTTGGGTGCAAAGCCGCCCTCGTCACCGACGGCCACGCTCATGCCCTTGTCGTGCAGAATCTTCTTGAGCGCATGGAACACCTCGGCACC